>JARKQW010000225.1 GCA_029974695.1 Syntrophobacteraceae bacterium
CCCCCGTGACGGTGCTGGATCCCCGGCCCGTCGAGCTTCCTTTCTCCTTCGAGCTCATTTCGGCGGATCCCCGGGACCTAAATGCCTGTCTGCGTTTCTTGTCCTCGGGGGGGAGCGGGGAGGTTCCGTCCGAGATCCGGACCTCCCTGGAAAGGGTTGTTCGGGAGCTAGACGGCCGTCACAGGCCCGTGATCGTCTGCGGGACGGAAATGGTGGAGGAAACCGCCCCGGAGCTTGCAGCCGGGCTTGCGGAATTCCTGGGCGGGCAAGCGGACGGGGCGCGTCTTTTCTACGTGCTTCCCGGCCCAAACGCCTACGCGGCCGGATTGTTTTCGGAGACGGAAACCGGGTCTTTCGAGGAGACCCTGGGCTCCATTGAAAAAGGCATTGTGAAGGCCCTGGTGGTGGTGGAAACCGACCCTATGGGATTCCACCCGGACCGGGAGCGGGTCCAAAGGGCTCTGGATGCGCTCGATCTCCTGGTGGTCCTGGATTATCTCCCTTCCCTGACGGTGGACCGGGCGGACGTTTTTCTCCCGACTTCCACCGTTTTCGAGGCCGGGGGGCATTTTGTGAACCAGGAGGGAAGAGTTCAGTTTGCCCACCCGACCCACCGAGGGGGCATTCCCATTCGCGGGGAACACCCGCCCCGGATCTTCCGGGATTTTGTTCCGGGGGAAACCCGACCCGCCGGGGAGATCCTGGGGATGCTGCTCGAAAGAATGGGCCCGCCCGGGGGGCCTGATTCCGGGACCCCGGATCGATCCCCGGTCCGGAACGCCCCGGCCCCGGTACGCGATCTGCCGGGCCTTTTTTCGGATCTTCCCCCGGAAGGGCAGCGGATCTTTTCCGCTGGGGATCCCGCAGGGTCCCCGGCGAAGGTCGAAAGCCGGGGGTCCGCCCCGCCCCTCGACGGGAATTTCCTGCTGCTTCCGACCGATTCGACCTTCGGGACGGAAGAACTTTCTTCCTACTCCCCGGCCATCCGGTCCGTAGCCGGAGGACCCGCCGTCTTCGTTCATAGGGCGGATGCGGACCGGATGGGATGGCGGGAAGGGGACGCCGTTGCCCTGGACCTGGCGGGGGGACTCATCAAGGTTCGCGTCGCCCCCAGGGACCGCATGGCTCGCCGGGTCCTGGTCCTGCCCCGCCATTGGAGCCTCGATTGGCGGAAAATCCGGGGGGGGCCCCTGTTGATTCCGGAGAGTCGCATTCGAAAAATCCGAGAGAGCGCCCCCCTGTGAGGGGCCAAAGCCGGCGGCCGACGCCGTCAAGAGAAAGCAGGTGGATATGAACGCAAATGAATGGACTCCGGGGCAGATCCTCGATACTTCGGGATTTTACTGGAAGACGTGCACCCTTCATTGCGGTGTGAAACTGGGGGTTTTCTCCGTCCTGGGGGAGGAGCGGCTGGGGAGTCGGGAGGTCGCTCGAAGGCTGGGGGCGGACCCCCGGGCTACGGCCATGCTCCTGGATGCCCTTGCCGCCATGAAGCTCCTGGTGAAATCCCGGGACGGTTACGCCAACACTTCTTCGGCTCAAACGTTCCTGCGCAAGGATTCGCCCCAGTACCTGGGGCACATCCTGATGCACCACCATCACTTGGTGAACTCGTGGTTCCAGCTGGATGCGGCGGTGAGAACGGGCAAGTCCGTGTCCGGGAGTTCCTCCTCGACCCGGGACGAAGAATGGAGGGAGGCCTTCCTCATGGGGATGTTCAACCTGGCCATGAACATCGCTCCCCGAATCGCCGAGGAAGTGGATCTGTCCGGCCGTCGACATTTGTTGGACCTGGGAGGCGGTCCTGGCACCTACGCCATTCAATTCTGCAAGAAGAACCCGGCGTTGAGAGCCACCATCTTCGACCTTCCCACCACCCGGCCTTTCGCCCAAAAGACCGTCGCCCGGTTCGGGGTCGAGGACCGGGTGGATTTCCAGGAAGGGGACTACCTCGAAGGGGAGATCACCGGGCGCTTCGATGTGGCCTGGCTGTCCCAGATCCTGCACGGCGAAGGCCCCGAGGGGTGTCGATCCATCCTCCGAAAGGCGGTTGCGGCCCTGGAACCCGGGGGATTGATCCTTGTCCATGAATTCATTCTCGACAACACCCGGGACCGACCCCTCTTTCCGGCGCTCTTTTCCCTGAACATGCTCCTCCAGACGGCGGAAGGCCAGGCCTATTCCGACGGAGAAATTCGGGAGATGTTGTCGGAGGCCGGGGTCACGGACATCCGCCGACTCCCCTTCGAAGGGCCCAACCAGTCGGGGATTCTGGCGGGGGTGATTCCCTAGAATTCAGCTTTCCGGAAGGGCCGAAGGGTTCTCGAGGTTCTCTTTTCCGGGCAGGGGCCATCATCCGCGGATGGCTTTGAGCAGCCATGCCATGTTTTCGCCCAGGACCTTCATGGTGCGAAGGCCTTCCTCGTCCTTGGCGACCTCGCCTTTTTCCAGGCCCACTCCCATGTTCCAATAAATGGACCCCGGCACGATCATTTGATTGATGAGAAAGAAATGATTGATGGTGTCGAAGGCGTGGACGGCGCCCCCTCTGCGTACCGCCACCACCGCGGCACCCACCTTTCTTCGCAGCATGCTGTCGTTGGCGATGGCCACCAGGCCCGCCCGATCGATGAGGGCCTTGAGTTCCGCCGTCACGTCGGCAAAGTAGGTGGGAGAACCCAGGATGACGGCGTCGGCCGCCAGCATCTTCTCGATGCATTCGTTGGCATAATCCTCTTTGACGGAGCATCGTTGGTCTTTGTTGGTGAAACACTTGAAACAAGCCGTGCAGCCTCGAATCTTCCTGCCCGCCAATTGCACCAGTTCCGTCTCGATTCCTTCCTTTTCCAGTTCCTCGAAAACCGTTTTGATCAAAACCGCCGTGTTGCCGTCTTTTCTCGCACTGCCGTTGAATGCCACCGCTTTCATGCCGTCGTGCTCCTTCCTGTCCGTCCGTAGGACCGCCGACACTTGAGCATTTGTCCGAGCAGCCCTCGGAAGTTCACTTCATTTCTTTCCCTTGCCCCCGGGCAGACGTTCCCAGTTGAGGCAGTTGGGAGGCCTTTGTCCCGCCAGGCCGGCCAGGAGGTTCTCCACAGCCATCCGTCCCATATCCGTCCGGGTCTCGTAGGTGGCGCTTCCCACGTGGGGCAAGAGCACCACGTTGGGGAAATCCGCCAGTCCCGGCGCCAGTGCGGGTTCGTTTTCATAAACGTCCAGTCCCGCACCCAGGATGTTCCCGGCACGCAGTGCCTCGACCAAAGCGGATTCCTTGACCACGGGGCCCCTCGATGTATTGATGAGAAAAGCCGAAGGTTTCATGAGGGCCAGTTGGTCCCGGTCTATGAGATGGCGGGTCCGGGGAGTCAGGGGAACATGCAGACTCACAAAGTCCGATTCCTTCAACAGGGTTTCCAGGGACACCCACTGGGACCCGTATTCCGTTTCTTCCTCGGGAAGCAGGGGGTTCGGGTTGTGGTAGAGCACCCTCATGTCGAACCCCGCGGCGCGCCGGGCCACGGCCTTGCCGATACGCCCCATGCCGATGATTCCCAGGGTCTTTCCCGCAACTTGTCGACCCAGGAAGTTGAAAGGTGCCCAGACGGGAAACCTGCCCGAACGGACCAGTTCGTCGCCCTCCACCACCCTTTGGGCCACGGCCAGGATCAGGGCAAAGGCAATGTCCGCCGTGGCATCGGTGAGGACCCCCGGGGTGTAGCCTACAGGTATTCCCCGGCGAGTGGCCGCTTCCAGGTCCACGTGGTCGTATCCCACACCGAAGTTGGCGATGACTTTCAGAGCGCTCGCCCTCTCCAGGAGCTCTTCGTCGATGCGGTCGTGAATGCTGCAAAGAAGTCCGTCCTTGTCGCCGACGGCATCGAGGAGCTCTCCTCGGTCGAGAGGACGGTCCTCGAGGTTCATTTCGACTTCATGGGTCTTTTCCACCTCGGTCAGCAACTCCCGGGGCAAATGCAAGGTCACGAACACTTTCATGGGACCCTCCCGATGACATGGGTGCGGATTGGATTTCGAGCCTCGGCCCGGGGACTCGGTTTCCGGCTTTTCCACCACTGGCGGGAGACTTCATTACCGTTTCCCCCCTCGGGTTTGCAAGTCGAAATTCAGAGGCGCCGGAGGCGATTGGCGCGAACTTCGATGAGTTGAGCGACGATGCTGACGGCGATCTCTTCGGGGGTTTCCGCCCCGATGGCCAGTCCTATGGGGCAGAAGACCCTTTGCAGGTCCTGTTCCGTAAATCCTTCCCGGGTCAGGGCGGCATAGGCGGCATCCCTTTTCTTGCGGCTGCCCATCATTCCGATGTAACCCGCATGGGTCCTCAAGCACTGGGACAGAACCAGGCCGTCGCTCCGGTGCCCCCGGGTCACGATGACCAGGTAGCATTCGGGGTCGATGGGCAAAAGGTCCGTGACTCCCTCAAAGGACTCAAGCACCCGGATTTCGTCGGCGGAAGGAAACCTTTCCCGGTTGGCGAATTCCTCCCGGTCGTCCAGCACAACGACCCGAAAGCCCACCAGTCGGCACAAGGGCGCCAATTGTTGGGCTACGTGCCCGCAGCCGAAGATATACACGTCCCCAAGGAAACCGTGGGGATGGACGAAATAGCGAACGGATTCGAAATCGAGAAGCCGCCATGCGATCTTCCGGACGTTCCGGAGAAGGTCCCGGGGAAGCTCTTCCGAGATGTCCGAACGACTCGATGCGACCGATTCTTCCCGCAAGAGAAACTGGTTGGTGAAAAGCTCCTCGGTCCCCCGAACGGAGGTCACCACGTGGAATTGCCGCCGAGCCTGCAGCTCCGAGAGGATTTCCCCGTAAAAGGACCGAACCCGCGGGCGATCCCCGTCGATGAAATCCACCAGCACCCGGACCTTGCCCCCGCAGACCATTCCACAGTCTTCTTCCGCACCGGACCCCAGGTCCAGGGAAACCCAGGCGGGGCGGCCGTTGTCCAGCACCTGGCGGCCCCGCTCTTCGATTACCCCCTCCAGGATTCCGCCTCCCACGCTTCCCATCATGGTGCCGTCGGCCCAAAGGACCAGTTGGGACCCCGGACCCCGGGGACCGGGTCCGGATCGTTCCACCACCGTTGCCACGGCCGCTCGTTTGCCCCGGGCAACACCCTCAGCCAGGATCTTCTGAATTTCGGCGGTCGTTGTCATGACCGAAGCCTCCTCGGTTGCGGGGAAGAACCCGGCCGAACGGGTCCCCTCCCTCCATCGGACCGGATGGAACCGCAAGAATACGGGAAGCCCGTGCTCGAGGGACCCTACCGGGCCTCTTCTCCCCGGTTCCTTTTCTCGGCACAGTACGGACGCCCGTCTGCCCGTAAGCTTCTACCACGAAAATACGGGATGCACCGTATTTACTTAAACGAGGCGACCGGAGATAAGGGGGCCATGGAAGGGCGAATCGCCGGAAACCTTGCTCGGGAAGCGGGACCCCGTTGCCGGGGAAGGGTTTGGGCGGCTTTGGCCGCCCCCCGGAAGACGGGAGCTCCCGTTCGCCGGGGTGGGGCTGTGGGGAAGGACACCGGGGGGCGTGCAAACCCATGAAGAAATCTCTGGGGATCCCGTTGACGGTACTGTTCGGCCTGGCATGCTTTGTTGCCGGGGCCCGGTTCAGCGGGATTCCGGCTTCGGAACATTGCCGTTTGCCCCACAGCCGCGTGCTCTATTACGTGGACCCCCTGAACCCGGCTCATAAATCCGATCAACCCGGCCTCACTCCCTACGGGTTGAAGCTCGATCCGGTCTACGAGAACGCAAGATTCTCCCGGAACGGGCCCTCTCCTCTTGCTTCGACCGGTATAGGGGGCGGGTCGGGCAAACCGGAGACCATGGCGGTGCCAACGGAGCCGGTCTCCCGAGCGAAGGAAACGTCGTCCCCTCGAGTCCCGGGATGGTCGGGCACGCGGAAGCCCGACACCCGGGCCGATGCCGAAGTGCAGAGGGAAATCGACCCGGTCTGCAAGATGCCCGTCTTGCCGGACCGGGCGGCTCGAGCGGGCTTGGCGGCGGATTACCGGGACAAGACCCACTATTTTTGTTCCCGGTGGTGTAAGGAACGGTTTCAAAAGATGCCCCAACAAGTCTTGAGCCGCCCGGCCGAGAAACCCATTCCCCTGGCCCAATCGGCCATGCCCGGTCCTGTGAATCGAGAAGACCCGGGGTCTCATTGACCGCTTGTCCCCTAGGCCTTGCGCTGAAATGAATAATTCCCGTTGAAAAACTCATCCACGTACCAGTCGATCCTTCCGTCGTCGGACAGGACCATATCCAGGAGGCGGACGGCGCCGATGAGCCGTCCGAGCATGTCCAGGCGCGTGAGGAGTTCCGAACAGTCGTATTTCTTGATTTCTCCGCGAACCATGTCCCCTTTGAGGGTGGTTTTCAACCCCAGTCTCTTGAGGATCTTTGCGATGAGCAGGGCCCTTCGGGACCTGCGCCCGATGTCCGCCGCTCCCCCTTTGAAAGAGAAAGCCACGTAGTTGTCGTTCACCTGAGGGCCGCAGTAGGCGTCGATGACGGCGAAATGGTACCCCAGGCGGGAGTTGAAATTGAAGTACTCGTTGGACAGGACCACGTAGTTGGGGCCTCCCATCCGGTCATCCATGGTCGGGTCCCGAAACACGGATTCGGCCATGATGGTGGCGAAGCCTCTCCAATCCACTCCCACCGCTCCCACCCAGCGCACATCCGGATGAGTCATGCCTCGAAGCAGGGCCTGGAAGGGGATCGAGGTCACCTGCTCCATGGTGGCTTCGCTTGCCCCCGGGGGGATATTCAGGCCGCCTTGCAGGTCCACGGCCAGGATCTTCATGGGAAGGGGCGCCTTGATGCGCACGGCGTAGCGTTTGTCCATTTCCACCCTGTCGCTGATGCGGAACATCTCCCTCATGGACATCTCGTGGGCAAATCGGACAACGTCGTGCACCGTTCGGCAACCGTCGGGGCTGAAGTTCTCGTTTTCGGGGTCCGTGAGGTTCAGTACGGCCATCTTCTTCAAGGCCGCGTGACAGGCCTTGTAGGTAGGGCTGCCCTTCATGGGATTCACCGCTTTCTTGCGCTCGAGGATGCTCTCCACCCGTCCCTGGAAGATGAGGCAGTTTGTTGCATCCACCGTGATCTCCTCCCCGTGGGAGATCACTTCCGTGGCGTTTCCCGTTCCCACCAGGGTGGGCACCCCGAATTCCCTGGCCACCGAGGCCATGTGTCCGGTGATGCTTCCCACGTCGGTCACGATGGCCTGGACCCGCCCCAGGATGGACACGTAGCGGGGCGAGGTCTGCTTGGCAATGAGAATGGAGCCCACGGGGATATTGAGCAGGTTGTGGTCCGAGGTCAGGACGTAGGCGATGCCGCTGGCTTTTCCCCGGGACGCCGTGACTCCCTGGTGAAGGAGGATGGGATTGTCCGGAAACTTCCTGCGCAGGGATTCGAGGTCGCTTCCCAGGGTGGGGACGTCCCCCCGGACGGTCTTGAGGTCCACATTGAGCGGGCGCGACTGGAGCAGGACGATCCGGTTGCTCGAATCCAGGGCCCATTCGATGTCCAGGGGTTGGCCGTAGTGTTCTTCGAGCAAGATCCCCGCTTCGGCCAGGGAGAGGAGCTGATCGGACTCGAGGCTGGGCCGGGTTCTCAGCTCCGGGGGGACCTTCCGTTCTTCCAGCCCCTCGGGGTCTGCCAGGACCAGCATCGTTTCCTTGGGGGCCGTCCAGGTGGAGAGAATTTGCCGACGGGCCTTGTCCACCACGAAAAAGTCCGTGGCGGCGGATCCCTCCACGGCGCTGACGCCCAGACCCCAAACCCCGTTGACCAGGATCACGTCCCGACGGGGATCGTTGGGGTCCCGAGTGTACAGGACTCCGCTGGACTTGGCGTTGACCATCACCAGGCACAGGACGCTCATGATCACGTATTCGTCGGGGTAACCCTTGCTGCGGCGATAGTAAATGGCCCGGGGGTTGAAGGTGCTGGCCACCACTTCCTTGTAGGCCTGGAGAAAATTGCTGCGACCCACCCCGAGGACCGACGAATGCTGCCCCGCAAAGCTCGCCTCGCTATCCTCGCAGGTGGCGCTGCTGCGAACCGCCATGCGGATGTCGGGTCCCAGCTCCCGGATGAGAGAATCGACCTCGTTCAAAACGGCATTCTCGAGATCGGGGGGCAGAGGGGCGTCAAGGATGAGGGATTGGATCTTCCGGCTGCACTCCAGCAGCTTTTCCGTGTCCTCCACATCCAGTCCCTTCAGGACCCGCTCGGACTCCTCGTACAACCGGTTGAAATGCATGAAGTGGCTGCAGGCGTAGGCGGTGATCGCAAATCCCCGGGGTACGGGCAGGTGGACCCGGTTGTACACTTCTCCCAGGCTGGCCGCTTTGCCTCCCACCTCGGCCAGGCGCTCCAGGCTCAGATCCTGCATCGGCAGGGTGAAGCGCCCCGCCTCCACCGTTCTCTTGCGCACCAGCTCCTGGAGAACGCTCACTCCAATACGTTCCACCGCATCGAAAAGCCGGACGAACTTGTTGTTGGAAAGGGCATTCAACTCATCGGCGATTCGATTGACATAGGAAAGCAGGCTTTCGGTCTGCCCGATGACGTATTCCAGGGAAAACGGCTTCGGCCCGTAGCAGGTCTGTTCGAGCTCCGTCATGAGCTCCAGGGCCTTGTTGTTGGCTGCCAGCAGGTTCTCGAAATGCTGGTACTTCTTGCGAAACGCCGCCTGCTCGGGAGATTCTCCCTCAAGGGCCTTGCCTTTCCGAAAGAAGTCAAGAAACCTCAACATATCCACCTCCCCGTCCGTTGGTCGTTCGTGGTGAAAATCCGTGGTCTTTGGGACAAGGCCGGCGCCCTCGGTGCTTGCTGCCTGCAGGTGCGTACAAAAACCTTCGGGAGTGCGCAAAGAAAAGAAGGTCGGTCCCCCCGGTGCATTCCCTTCGGGTGAGCCCCGGACGGACCCGGAACCGTCGAGAACCCGATCCCGTTGAAGCTAGCGGCCTTGCCGGAGTCTTGCGACCACCGCCGCGATCTCCCGGACGGCGGTGTCCACCTCGTCCGCCGAAGTGAACCGCCCCACCGAGAAACGTATGGTGCCCACGGCGTATTCAAGGGGAACCTGCATGGCCTGAAGGACCCCGGACACGCACACATGGTCGCTGTGACAGGCCGCTCCCGCGGAAGCCGCCACCGTCCGGAGTTCTGAGAGGATCTGCGTGGCGCTCAGCCCGCGGAAGCCCAAGCTGGAGGTGTTGGGGATTCGTTCCCGGGGGTGACCGTGCACGCGCACCTCCGAGAGCCGGGCTGCGAGGCCTTCCTCGAGGCGGTCCCGCATCCGCCTCAGGTGTGCCTCGTAGGAGGACTGGTTTTCCCGGACCATGGCACAGGCCTCTCCCAGGCCGACGATTTGGGCAACGTTTTCCGTTCCGGCTCGCCGGTTCATCTCGTGGTTTGCCCCGTCAAGGAGCTTGTCCGGTTGAACGCCGGATCGAACGAACAGCGCCCCGATCCCCTTGGGGGCGTAGAGCTTGTGACCGGCCACGGACAGCAGGTCCACTCCCAGCTCGTGCACTCGAACGGGGATTTTCCCCACGGACTGGGCCGCATCCGAATGGACAAGAATCCCCCGGGAGTGGGCGATGCGGGAAATTTCCTCCACGGGTTGAATCGTCCCGACTTCGTTGTTGGCGTGCATAATGGAAATGAGGATCGTCTCTGCAGTGATGGCCGCTTCCACGTCCCGGGGGTCCACCCGGCCGTTTCCGTCCACGGGAACAAGGGTCGTTCGGAAGCCTTCTTCCTCCAGGTGACGGCAGACTTCCGTCACGGCCGGGTGCTCGATGGTCGAGGCGACCAGGTGCCTTCCCCGGGAACGCAGGGCGCGGGCGATCCCTTTAATGGCGTAGTTGTTGGATTCCGAACCCCCGCTGGTGAAGACGATTTCTTCCTCCCGGCAGCCCAACATCTCGGCGACCTGGGTCCGTGCCTTGTCCACCGCTTCCTTCGCCTTTCGGCCGTAGACGTGGGAGCTGGAAGGATTTCCAAAATGCTCGAGAAGGTAGGGGAGCATGGCCTCGGCCACTCGGGGGTCGATGGGAGTGGTGGCGTTGTAGTCCAGGTAAATGGGCTTTCCTTGAAACATCTGCATGAGTTTCCCTCTCGATCCTTGGGTCTTTCGTGCCCCCGATGTCCTCGGTTTTCCGATGGTCCCGCGGTCCCTTTGGTCCCCTCGCGTTCCTTTCAATCCTTCCCTCTCAGACCACCTTCACCCCGTGACCCGCCTCGATTCCCACCCGGCCCACCCGGCTTGCGGCGGGGACCCCGGCGGTCTTCAACCGTTCCACCAGTTCCTCCGCCTGGTCCGGGGGCAGGGAAAACAGCAGGCCTCCCGAGGTCTGCGGGTCCACGAGGGCTTCCGCCTCTTCCCGCGACAAGGCGGCCTTCAGTTCCAAGTGACCCCGGAGCAACTCTCGGTTGGCGGAATTGCTTCCCGTGGTCTCCCCCTTGCGGTACATCTCGAGGACGTTGGGGTAGAGCGGAACGGCCCCGAAGTCCAGGTCGACGGCAACACCGCTTGCCGTGGCCATCTCGAGGGCATGCCCCAGGAGACCGAAGCCGGTGATGTCCGTACAGGCGTGAATATCGTAGGACAGGGCCGTCTCGAGAGCCGTCCGGTTGAGGGCCGCGATTTGAGGCAGAACCGCTTCCAGTTCCCGGAACGGAAGCCTTCCGGACCTGCATCCGTTGAAAAGAACTCCCGATCCGACGGGTTTGGTGAGAACGAGAGCGTCTCCCGGTCGTGCCCCCCGGTTGGTCAGGATGCGATCCGGGGAAACGATCCCCGTGACGGCGAGGCCGTACTTGGGCTCCCGGTCGTCCACCGAATGCCCGCCCGCCAGGGATGCCCCCGCTTCCACGACCTTCTCGCGGCCGCCCAGGAGGATCCGGCGCAGAACCTCCGTGTCCAGTTCTTTTGCCGGGAACATGACCAGGTTCAGGGCCATAACGGGGCGTCCCCCCATGGCGTACACATCCGAGAGGGAGTTGGCCGCGCCGATTCGACCGAACCAAACGGGGTCGTCCACGGGAGGGGTGATGAAATCCACCGTGGAAATCACGGCCAGGCTATCCGTCAGGCGATAGACGGCTGCATCGTCGCTGGTCTCGAACCCGATCAGGAGGTCGGGATCCGAAGGCCGGGGGAAATCCCGAAGAGCGTCCGACAGGACCGTCGGACCTATCTTGGCGGCTCAACCGCAGGTCCTTGCGAGTCGAGTCAGGGTCTTGTTCCTGCCAAAAAAGTTCATCGCATCCACTCGTAGAAGGTCCAACGTCCGCCCGCATCACGACGATGCTTCCCTTTGGGAGTTGACTCGGAGGGCCGGAGGGGGAAAACGGCCTCTCCCGGGATCGATCTCTCTCCCCCTCGCCCGGCGGCGTGCGAACCTGCTGCAAGCCGCATCCCTCGGGCATTTGTTCCACCCATTCGGTGGATTTTACCACCAGGATGTGCAAAAATGAAGGATAGGCAGAGGGTCCTTGTTGCTAGATCACACGAGGAGGATGGGGATGTCCAGGAGAATTGAAAAGGTGCGGACGGACAGGAACGAAGATCGTCTCGAGGCGGACCTGGAAAAATACCGCGGCAAGGCCTTGGAACTGGGTGCGGCCCGGGCGGCCGTCATCCCCGCGTCCGAAATCCCCGTGGATGAGCGCGTGACCCTCAAGTGCCAAATCCCCCGGTGCTTCGGGTACGGTGCCGGAGCCCATTGTCCCCCCAACACCCTCAAACCCGCTGAGTTGCGGGAACACCTTCGAAAGTACCGATGGGCGGTATTCTTCGTCAAGGACGTTCCTTCGGCGGTCATTGTCAGGGACAAGGCGACCATCCGGGAAAGAGTGGCCGTCTACCGGGAAATCTACAGGATTGTGAGCGAAATCGAATCCATGGCCTTCTATGACGGGCACTATCTTGCCTTCGGCTTCGGGGCGGGCTCCTGCAGACACACCTTCTGCGGGGAAGAAAAGACCTGTGCCGCCCTCGAGGGAAAGCGGTGCCGACATTCGCTGTCGGCGCGTCCGTCCATGGAAGCCGTGGGAATCGATGTGTACCGGATGGTGGCCTCGGCCGGGTGGGACATCTATCCCATCGGCAGCGGGGCCAAGCCCGAAGAGATTCCCAAGGGAACTCTGGCGGGCATTGTCATCGTCCAATAGCCTCCCGGGAAGGCTTCCGGGGTTCCCGAAAGCCCCGGGGGCGAAGAGGCGTCCCGGAGAGTCCTCGGGGATTGTTCGGCAAGGGAAGGAAGCCTGGAATTGCGGGTTTCGCAAGGGTATAGGGTGGGCCTTGAACCCGGGAGGGATCCCAGTGAGTTGGAAACTTGCGACCTTTAACGTCAACGGCATTCGGGCCCGTCTGCCCATTGTTCTGGCCTGGCTGGAGAAGCATCGTCCCGACGTGCTTTGCCTGCAGGAAATCAAGTGCCGGGACTCGGAATTCCCCGGGGAAGCCTTCCGGGAAGTCGGATATGAATCCACGGTAAAGGGACGCAAATCCCAAAGCGGGGTTGCCGTCTTGAGTCGGAGTTCCCCCGAAGAGGTGAGGACCCATTTCGAGGAGGAAGCCCGGCTGATCGCGGCGTCTTTCTCGGGGATCTGGGTGGTCAACACCTATGTGCCCCAGGGGCGCGACCCCCAGGACCCGGCCTTCAAGGCCAAGATCGACTTTTTCAAACAACTGAAGGAATGGTTTTCCCTCCATTTCAAGCCCGATCAGCCCCTGGTCTGGACCGGGGACATCAACGTGGCTCCGGGACCCCTGGATGTGTTCGATCCCAAAAGGATGGAGGGAAAAGTCGGGTTCCACCCGGAAGAGCGCAAAGCCCTGGCGGACACGGTATCCTGGGGATTCGAGGATGTGTTCCGGATTCACCACCCGGGGGAAAAGCAGTTTACGTTCTGGGACTACCGGATTCCCTCGAGCCTGGAAAAGAACCTGGGCTGGCGCCTGGACCACATCTGGGCAACCCCCGGCCTGGCCCGACTCTCCCGGGACTGCCGGGTGGATGAAGGACCCCGAGCCATGGATCGACCCAGCGATCATACCCCGGTCTGGGTCGAGTTTGACCTGGAACCTCGAGGCTAGGGAAAGCGGCTCCCGAGGGGGGCGTCGGCCCGGATGCCGGATCGACCGCGATTCCCGGTCGGACGGGAAAACCGCCTGCGACCGGGCACTCTCTTCCATGCAGGAGAATTCATGAAAAAATTGTCCGCATCCGTCCTGTCGGCGGATTTCGGGAAGCTCGCCCGGGAGGTTCAGGCCGTGGAAGCGGCCGGTACGGATTGGAT
>JARKQW010000231.1 GCA_029974695.1 Syntrophobacteraceae bacterium
TATTTTATTGGGAACCTCGGAGAAACGCAGATCGGATTTCTAAATAAACCAAATCCCCAAGGAGACAGGCATGAACAAGAAAGGCTGGATGATTGTGGGTCTAATCGTTGCGGTGGCGTTGGTGGGCACCGCGATATGGACGGAGCCGGGCATGGCGGGCAAGCTCGAGGACGCCATTTCCCAGGCGCCGGTGGGGACGGGAAAGGGCATGATCGATCCCAAAGCCGAGCCCGGGTTCATGGGAATTCCCGGGGCTCCCAAGACCTATTGGATCCTGAACATTTTGTGGGGGATCTGGGTCGGCTGGATCTTTTCCTCGGTGGGGGCCTTCGGAGGCGTCATGGCGGGGGTCGGCCACATCACGGTCTTCGGCCTGGCGGACTACGGCAAGAGCTTCAAGCAGACCTGCCCGGTCCTCAACAAACTTCTCACCGATTCGGTGCGGGTGTGCAACCAATACCTGGTAGGGGCTTCGGCCATGATTTCTTCGACCACCTATTACCGCATGGGACGACTGGTGCTCCCCTTGGGCCTGTGCCTGGCGGGAGGCGGAATGCTGGGCGCCTACCTCATCCCGACCCTCACCGCCGGAAAAGTCGATTTCAGCTCCTACGTTGGATACTTCGGAATCGTGGTCTTCCTGGTGGCGGGCGTCCTTTTCTACGAAACGACTCCCAGGGGGCAGGCGAGCCGGAAAGCGGCCAAACAGGCGGCCAAGGCCTTCGAGGATGCCAATATTCGCAAAACCGCCGGAACCGAAGGAAAGACCGACTCAAAGTCCTTGGGAGTACACATTACCCATCTGGGGATCAAGAAGATCACCTTCACGTTCTACGGGGTGGAATTCTCGTTCAACCCCCTCTGGCCCGTAGTGGGAGGCTTCGTCATCGCGGCCATTTCCGCCTTCATCGGGGTCGGCGGCGGCTTCCTCTACGTCCCGTTCCTGACCTCGGTGGCGGGTCTTCCCATGTTCATCGTAGCGGGGACTTCGGCCCTGGCCGTCCTGGTGAGCATGATCACCTCGATTTTCACCTTCATGTTCATGAAGAGCATTCCCGTGGACTTTCCCCTCATCAGCACGGAGATGATCGGGGTCTTCATCGGTTCCGTGTTGGGGCCGGTCACCTCCAAGTACATCCCCGAAGTGTGGCTCAAACGGCTGTTCGTCGTCCTGGCGCTCTACGTAGGAATCGGTTACACCACCAAGGGATTCATGGGCCGGTCCATTTTGCCCGGACTCTAGGAACATTGGAGCAACTCCATGGAAATGCACCCGGTTTACCTGGCCATGGACCCGTACCTGATCCGGCTCTACCGGATCACGGGTTGCAGCTTTGCGGACTTTCTCCTGGGAACCTTCGTGGTGGCCTTCGTCGCCCTTTTCGTGGGAGAGGTCACCGCTTCCCTGGCCTTCCTGGCCGCCAAGAAATCCATTGACAGGACCACGAAAGATGTGATCCGCTACCGGAATCTGTCCATGGAAGCCCTGGCGGCGGGAGACAAGGATGCCTACGAGGCGGCCAACAAACTGGCCAACGATGCCTTCGGACAATCCTTTTTCAAGCAAATCGCCCTGTCCTCGGCTTTCCTGTGGCCGCTGTTTCTGGCCCTGGGATGGCTGAATGCCCGGTTTTCCGGGGTCGAATTCACCTTCGTCACGGCGCCGTACACCGTGGGAGTCGGGTGCATTTTCATCACCCTCTATGTGGCATCCTATCTCCTGTTTCGCCGAATCAAGTATCGGTTGCCCCACTTTCGAAGGATCAAGACCATGCTGGATGCCTACGATGCCCGGTCGGTCGAGGTGAAGAAGCTGTCGGATGTTTTTCCTCTCCCCGATTCGGCCGTTCAGCGGACTTCGTAAAGTAGAACAGAGGAAGAGAACATGTCGGAATCTGCCAGGAAGAAGGTTTACAGCGTTTGTGCCGTGTGCAGCGTTCGGTGCCCCGTCGAGGTGGATGTGGAAGGCGGCGCCGTCAAGCACATTTGGGGGAATCCCCACCTCATGGGCGGCCGGTATCTGTGTCCCCGGGGAACGGCGCAAAAGGTGTTCCAGACGGACACCGAGCGCGTCCAGTACCCCATGATTCGGGATGGGGAGCGGGGGTCCGGAAAGTGGAGGAAGGCTACCTGGGAGGAAGCCCTGGATTACGTCGCCCAAAAACTCAGGGGCATCATCGATCAGTACGGCGGAGAGAGCGTGGTCCTTGCGGACCGGGGAGGTCCCTTCACCGATCTGCACAAGGCCTTCATCAAGGCCCTGGGGTCGCCCAACTACTTCAACCAGCACGCCTGCTGTTCCAACAGCGTCCACAACGCTCACAACGCCATGGCGGGACAAAGGCGCAATACCGTCACCTATGACTGGAAGAACTGTAAGTACACCGTCCTGTATGCCCGCAACATCCTCGAATCCATCGGCACCAAGGAAGCCAAGGATTTCATGGACGCCCGGGAAAAGGGAATGAAAGTGGTCTACCTGGACGCCCGGTGGACGTACACGGCGGCCAAGTCCGACCGGTTTTTCATTCTTCGTCCCGGGACCGATTACGCCTTCAACCTGGCCCTCATCCACGTCCTCGACAAGGAATAGCTCTACGACGAGGAATTCGTCCGGAACTGGGTGCTGGGGATGAAGGAGCTCACGGCCTTCATCGAGCCCTACACTCCCGAATGGGCCGAGAAGGAAACGGGTGTCTCGGCGGACGAAATTCGCGCCGTGGCGCGTGAACTGACCCAGGCCGCCCCCTCGGTCATTCTCCACCAGGGCTGGATGACGGCCCGGCACGAGGACGACTACTACTTTCGGCGCTCCATCTACATCCTGTACGGTCTCCTGGGGGCTTATGAAGCCCCGGGAGGGCTCCTCTTCAACAAGAACGAGACCCATTGCTGCTACAAGCCCCTGCCCACGTTCGTGGATCTTCCCCCCAGGGTGGACAAGACGCGCTTCGACGGAATCGG
>JARKQW010000235.1 GCA_029974695.1 Syntrophobacteraceae bacterium
CCCGGAAGAGTCCCTTCTCCATGGCATCGATCAGCACGGGATTGAGACCCACCTTGATGGGGTGCGCTCCCATCCCCAGCAAGACGGTCCTCCGGTTTCGAACGGCCGTGGCCACGGCATCCGCGGCCCGGCGCAAATCCCCGGCAGCAAGAATGTGGGGAAGGCCTTCCAGAAAATCGCAAAGGGACCCGCCCACATTCCAGGGTTTGCCGAAATCTTCCATGCACACCTTGCTGGGTCGGTCGGCCAGGTTGGTGGTGCGAAGGCCGTCCAGAGGAAGCGGTTCCACGGAGGCGTTCTTCTTTTCGGGAGTCACGGCCGCCCTCCGTAAAGCTCATCCTCGACCAGTTCGCACAGGATGTGGCCCACGGTGATGTGACATTCCTGGATCCGTGCGGCCACCGTGGAAGGCACGTGAAGGACGTGGCGACAATGACGATCCATGGGGCAGGGAGCGACTCCCGCCAGCCCCAAAGTACACAGGTCCCGGTCTTCGGCCCATTCGAGAGCCTCGAGGACATTGGGGGAAGTTCCGCTGGTGCTGATTCCCAGAGCTACGTCCCCGGCCCGGGCGAAGGCCTGCAGTTGCCGCACAAATACCTTTTCGAAGTGTAGATCGTTGCTGATGCTCGTCAGCACCGAGGTATCCACGGTGAGAGCCATGGCCGGCAAGGCGGGCCGTTCTTTCTGAAAACGGTTCACAAACTCGGCGGCGATATGCTGGGCGTCGGCCGCGCTCCCCCCGTTGCCGAAAAGAAACAGTCTCCGCCCCCTTCTGAAGGCCAGGGATAGGACTTCCGCCATCCTCAAAATGGTCCCCGTTTCTTTCCCCAGCAGTTCCTCTTTGAGTCGGATACTCTCCCGAAAGGCCTCTGCGACGGTTGTTTCCATTCGGCTTGTGCAAATCTCATCCATTGGGAACTCTCTCTCGCCCCCCCGAACGCCGGATCGGGACGGATCACCCTATTCCTCCGGAACCTATGGCGCCCAAGCCACCCCGAGCGCTTTAAGTGGTTGCTTTTGCCGGAATAACGGAAGAAGACCTTGTCCACGAGGTGCACTGCGACTAATATTAGGGCGGCTATGGGTTTGGAAAAAGCGCAGACACAATAGTCAAGAGCCCATGGATCTGCAAGGGAAAAAGGGACCCATTTCTCCGTGATGAACTCAGCTCGGCCCAACAACGGTAACGGGAAAATTCGGAGCATCGTGTTCGACTTTGACGGCACGCTCGCGGAGTTGCTGCTGGATTTCGCCCTCATGAAGTCCAACCTGGGAACCCTAGTGGAAAAGTATCTTCCCGGCCCCGTCGCGCCCCCTTCCCTTCCGGCCCTGGAATGGCTCGAAGAGCTTGCCACGGCCATTGGGCACCGAGACGGAACCGCGGCCGAAGACTTCCGCCGCGAGGCCCATCGCATGATCTCGGAAATGGAGATGGAAGCGGCACATCACGGAAGGCTTTTTTCCTTCACCCGTCCTCTGCTGACGGAACTGAGACAGCTGGGACTTTCGGCGGCCATCATCACTCGTAACTGCGAACGAGCGGTTCGCCTGGTCTTCCCCGACCTCGAGGATTACTGCCGGGCGTTTTTGGCCAGAGACCATGTTCCTCTCGTAAAGCCCCATCCGGACCATCTTCTGAGGGCTTTGGATGCCATGGGAAGCGACTCGGCAACATCCATGATGGTAGGGGACCATCCCCTGGACATCCGGACGGGGAAGAACGCCGGAATCCTGACGGCAGGCGTGGCAACGGGGAAAACAACCCCCGGGGAACTGTCACGAAGCGGCGCCCACTGGACTGCGAACAATTGCATGGATCTTTTCCGGGAACTGAAGGCCGCCGGTTGGATTTGAGGGTTCCCGCAACCCTGCGTGAAAGCGAATTCCCTTATGGACCTAGAAATATTCCAAGGCCCCATCCGGACCCGGCGAGCCATACTCAGCTTCACCGGCTGGCCGGATGCCGGAGAAACCATCCAGCACACCCTCAAGGAACTCGAGCGGGGCTTCCCCTGCGAACTGGTCGCCCGCCTGGACATGGACGGGTTCTGGCATACCGAATCCTCCCGCCCCCAGGTCTCTATCCAGCACGGCAGGATCCAGAACCTCGAGTGGCCCTCCTACTACTTTTTTCTCAGCAATTTTGCCTCTTCGGAACCGGTCCTCCTGGGGACCGGGCCGGAACCGGGGTTTCGATGGCGGGCCTTTACCCGTGAGTTCCTGCAGCTCCTCACCGACTGGGGATGCCGACAGATCTTCCTGTTGGGGAGCCTTTTCGACCAGATCTTCCACGACGAGATCCTCCTTTCGAGTGTCGTCCAAGACCCGGCCGGTTTCAACCTGGTGCGGGAACTGGGATGTCAGCGCGTGGAATACAAGGGACCCGCCGCCATCCAGTCCTCCATCATGGAGAACGCCCATGAGGCCGGTATCCAGTGCATTTCCATCTGGGCTCACATCCCCTTTTACCTGAGCGGCCCTCACCAACCCGCCATGGCCCAGTGCCTGCAAATTCTGGGAAGGCTCCTGGGACTCGAGATCGACACCCGGCCGGCCCTCCAAGGGTGGGAGGAGAAGGTGCAGGAAATCGAGACCCTCATCCAACAGGATGCGGACCTGCGCCAAATCCTCGACGGCATGCGAAAGAACCCGGATTCCCGAAAACCAAGGTCCGTACTGGTACCGTCCAAGGTCATCCAGTTGGACGAGTTCCTCAGACGCCGTCAGCCGACCTCGGAGCCCGAGTGAAGGTTTTCACCCTTACCCAAGAGGAGGATTCATGGTCCGTTCCGGACTATCCCCTGAAATGACCGCTTTCCTGGACTACACCGTCTCCCACTTCGAGGAAATCGCCCGTCGGAATCGTTTCCCCGAAAACAACCAGGTGGAACATGAGGAAGGGCGCTGCGTGGTGTGCCGCCCGCACCTGGTCGCCATGGAACCCTTCGCTGCGTACCTGGAGGTGGTAGCCCGGTCCGTGATCGTGAGGCGTCCGACCCTGGACCAAGGCCTGGTGGACGAAATCAACCACGACTCGATCCTTGCGGGGCTGCCCCTGCGGGTTTCCGTGGAATCCATCCTTGCGGGGGAGGGGGAATCTCTCCGGGGCTGGAGTCGCTGGGTTCGAGAAGCATTGGATACGGGATTGGGGCTTCTGTCCATCCACAGCCCCACCAGCCGGGAATTCTCTCTAGAGGAAGCCGAACAAAAGGGATTTGGGGGGTTGATCGAGGAGATGGTGCGGGAAATCATGGCTTTGCAAAAGAGGAACCGGACGGGAGATTCCCGGTCCCTCGCGGGATGATCGCCCCGCACTTCCGGGGTGGGCCCGCAAAAAGAGCCGGGTGAAGCCCGGCTCTTGAAGTTTCCGTAGTCTCGATCTGCGCGGTGTCTTAAGGGTTACAGTTTTATCACTTTTACGGCCTGGGGCCCCTTGGGACCGTGCTCCACCTCAAAGTTGACTCGGTCGCCTTCACTCAAAGAACGAAATCCATCGGCAACGATTGCAGTGTGATGTACGAAAACGTCCCCCTGATCCTTGGTTTCAATGAAACCGTACCCCTTCTTGTCGTTGAACCATTTGACTCGCCCTTCCGGCATTGTAATTCCTTTCCTTCTTTCTGTCCCCTACTCGTTGCCGGTGCGTACCTTTGAGAGCATCCTCGCATTCGCCTGGTATACAGGGAAACCTGCCGACTAAAGCTCCAAAACACCGAACACCCAACCCTCACATGTTACTTGTGTAGCGCATGGGAGAGTCGGTGTCAAGAAAAGTTCCCAAGAGAAGTATTAGTTTGGCAAAATTTGTTAATGTTCATCAAAATCGAAAAGTTTCGTCTCTTTCAGATCTTCTCGTGTCATTGAGCGGAGTTAGAGAAAAACCGTCTGGCATTCTCTCCCCCTAAAACGGGCAGGATGACCGCAAGAAAAGGGTTCCCGAGGGGGCATTCCCCCCGTCGGCATCTTCACGGGACGGGACGATCTCGCGGCCCCGTGCTCTTTCAAGAAAGCAGATCCCGGACAGCCTCTTCGAACAGGGGGAACTCGAACCGAAATCCTTCCCGGAGCAACCGTTGGGGGTGGGCTCTTTGTCCCTTGAGAAGCAGGTCTCCGAACTCCCCGAGCACGAGCCGCAGGGCAACGGCAGGGGCGGGCGGCAGGAGGATCGGTTTCCTCAAGACCCGGGCCAGGGTCCGCGTCAGTTCCGCATTGCGCACCGGGTTGGGAGCCACGCAATTCACCGGACCGGAGATGTCCGGCCTGCCGGCAAGAAACGTCATGGCTCGATAGAGGTCTTCCAGGTGGATCCAGGGGAACCACTGTTTTCCGCTGCCCAGGCGGCTTCCCAGGAAGTACTGAAACATGGATGCCATTTGTTTTAGGGCACCGCCCCCCCGCCCCATCACAAT
>JARKQW010000257.1 GCA_029974695.1 Syntrophobacteraceae bacterium
CGCGGTAATTACGGGCAAAGACGTCGAGTGCATCTACGAAGTTCCCCTGCTCTATCACGATGAGGGACTCGATGAGAAGATCGTGAGGCTGCTCAACATTTGGACACGGGCTCCCGTCCTCGACGATTGGCGAAACCTGGTACAGCGGATGAAAAATCCGCTTTACACCGCGCGCATCGCCATAGTGGGCAAATACATCGACCTCAAGGAATCCTACAAGAGCCTAAACGAAGCGCTGCTCCACGGGGCGGCCGCTCACAGTCTGCGCGTGGAGTTGGATTACGTGGATTCCGAGAACGTGGAGAAGGAGGGGGGGGAAGCCCTCCTGGAAGGCGCCGAGGGCATCCTGGTGCCCGGAGGGTTTGGACAGCGGGGCGTGGAAGGAAAAATCAAAGCCATCGGGTATGCCCGGCAGAACAAAATCCCCTTCCTGGGCATTTGCCTGGGCATGCAACTGGCCACCATCGAGTTCGCCCGCAACGTCGCGGGCCTGGAAAAAGCCCACAGCATGGAATTCGACCATCACACGCCGCACCCCGTCATTTTCCTCATGAGGGAATGGTTCGACTACAAGAACAACCGGGTGATCCGACGAGACGAGGATTCGGACTTCGGGGGCACCATGCGTTTGGGGGCCTACCCCTGCCTGCTCGAGTCCGGCAGTGTTGCCCATGAGGCCTACGGGGTTTCCGAAGTTTCCGAGCGGCATCGCCACCGATACGAGTTCAACAACGAATTTCGGGAGGTCCTGGGCAAGGCGGGAATGAGATTCACGGGGCTTTCGCCGGATCGCAACCTGGTGGAAATCATCGAACTGCCCGATCATCCGTGGTTTCTGGGGTGCCAGTTTCATCCGGAGTTCAAATCCCGGCCCATGGAACCCCACCCGATCTTCCGGGCTTTCGTGGGAAGCGCCATGGAATATGCCCGGGGGAAAAGGCCCGCCGAGTTCGGCAAGGAAGGGCTGTGTTCGTGACCCCCACCCCCATCGAGGGGCGATTCCCGGGCGCCCGGCGCTTGTTTCCTCCAAACGTCCCCCTCGCCCAAAAGGCCGAAAGGCTTTTGCACAGGGGGTCGAGCTGATGTCCCGGAAGGGAGTCTGACCGTGTCGGCCTTTGATTTGTTGGGACAATCCATCGGAAACGAAAAGCTGTTTCTCATCGGGGGGCCCTGCGTCATCGAATCCGAAAGCATGACCCTCAAAATCGCGCGATCCCTCCGGGAATCCTGCCTGAAGCTGGGGGTACCCTGTATTTTCAAGGCATCCTACGACAAGGCCAATCGTACTTCCGTCCAGTCCTATCGGGGACCCGGGTTGACCCAGGGACTGCAGGTCCTTGCCCGCGTGCGGGAGGACACGGGCCTGCCGGTCCTCACGGATGTCCACAGCGTGGAGGAGGCGCAGCGGGCGGCGGAAGTGGTGGACGTTCTGCAGATTCCGGCGTTTCTGGCCAGGCAGACGGACCTGCTCCTCGCCGCCGGGAAAACCGGAAAGCCCGTCAATGTCAAGAAGGCCCAGTTCCTGGCTCCCTGGGATATGAGATCGGTGATCGAGAAAGTCCTTCATACGGGAAACCGCCGGATCCTCATCACCGAACGGGGCACGGCCTTCGGGTACAACAACCTGGTGGTGGACATGCGTTCCATCTCCCTTCTCAGCCAATGGGAGTTTCCCGTGGTCATGGACGCCACCCACAGCGTTCAGCTTCCCGGCGGACAGGGCAACTGCTCGGGAGGAGAACGCCGGTTCGTGGCCCCTCTTGCCCAAGCGGCCGTGGCTGCGGGAGCTCACGGGGTCTTTCTGGAACTGCACGAGTCTCCCGACCAGGCCTTGTGCGACGGGCCCAATTCCCTTCCCTTGACGGAGTTGTCCCCCTTGCTGGAACGCCTGTCGAAGATTTACCGGGCGGTACGATCCTAGGACCCCAACCCCGGTTCGCCGGGTCACCCTCTCCCGGCCCGGATCCCCCGGGAAATCCTGGGTCCGGGAGGCCGGGATGCAAGGCAACGGCCCGATTGTCCGCCGAAAAGGATTTGAGTTGAGCGAATCCGCGAGCGTCCGCCCGTCCTGCCCACGACAGCGGGGATCCAAGGCCAGGTATGCCTTTCACGGATTTCCGCCTGCCCGGGAATCCTTCATGCACGGGGGTGCGCCCCGTTGAATGAAAGTCTCCCTTTCATAGGAATGACGAAACGGGACTCATACCAGCAAGATCGCACAGTCTAGGAAGGAAGCTTCATGGGACCCTTCGACCTCCACGGGGATGAACCAATCCGGGCTCGGATCCTGCCCCTGCGCATGATGATTTTCGACGTGGACGGCGTGCTGACCGACGGCCGAATCATCTACCTGGACGACGGGCGGGAGCTGAAAGCCTTCGACGTCCAGGACGGTCACGGCATCAAGCTGCTCCAGAGGGCGGGGATCGAGGTGGCCTTGATCAGCGGCCGGTTCAGCGGGGCCGTGGAACATCGAGCCCGGGGTCTGGGCATCACCCGGGTGTACCAGGATGCCAAGGTCAAGCTGGAGGTCTATGAGAGGCTGTTGTCCGAGACCGACTTGCGGGATGAGGAGGTGGGCTTTATGGGCGACGACCTCATCGACATTCCCGTGATGCGCCGCGTCGGGTTTTCCGTGGCAGTCGCCGGAGCCGTTTCCCATGTCTTCCCTTACGCCCACTACGTCACCAAGGCTGCGGGCGGACGCGGGGCTTGCCGGGAGGTCTGCGAATTGATCCTGCAGGTGCAGAATCGGTGGGAATCGGTCACCCAACGATACTTCGGCCCCCTCTCCTGACCCTCCTTTTTGCGGTTCCCATGATGAAAATCCCGCCCACGGGACTCTTCCTGGCACAGAATATGCCTTTACAGCCCTCCCTGCTCGTGTTACAGTAGGCAATAATATAATTTGTTAATTTGATTGGAAAAACTGGGAATGGCTTCATGGCTTCACCCAAGCAGACCGGTCAACCGATTGAATTCACTACCATTCGCTCCCGGTGAATCCTTGGGGGCGTTTCAACGGTCCCGGCAGAAGGGAGTCCCATGACGTTGGTGCGCAAAATGACCCAGAGCGTGATTCTCCTGGTGGCCTTGGGCCTGAGCGCCGTGCTCCTGTTCGGGGTCTGGAAGGGCAAGACCCAGAAGGATCACCGCATTGTTCCGGTAAGCGACGCTTCGGAAGCCGAGATGCGGCTTTCCGACATGGAATACACCGAAATGCAGGACGGCAAGCGACTTTGGACTCTGAAGGCGTCCGAGGCCAAGTACTTTCAGGATCAGCAGAGGACCCTTCTCACCGCCGTACACCTTACCTTGTTCCTGGAGGGAGGAGACGAAATCAGGCTGGAGAGCCGCGAGGGAGTCCTTTACGCCGGGACGAAGAACATCGAGTTGTGGAACTCGGTTCACGCCGTGCTTCCCCGGTCCTACGAGCTGATCACGGACCGGGCTTTCTACGAGCATGAGCAGCAGGCGGTTTATTCCGAGACTCCCATCCGCCTGACGGGGCCCGATGTGGAACTGGAGGGAGTCAGCTGGGAGTACAGGATTCCGCAGAATCGGGCCATTGTGAGCAACGGAGTTCGCGCGACCCTGCTGCTCGAGCCCCCGAAACCTTCCACCAAAGCGAAGAGGACCCCATGACATTGCGCAGTAAGTTTTTTCCCGGCCGATTTTGGACCCTGATGGTATGTGTCGCGGGATGCTGGTGGTTTCCGGCTTCCGCGGGATGGACCGCGGAGAACCAGGCTGTACCCTCTACTCCCAAAGTCCTCAAGAGCGAGTCTCCTCTTCACATCGCCAGCGATCGCATGGAGGTGAGCCAGAAGGACAGGACCATTCAATTCATCGGGCACGTCACCGTGCGCCAGGACGATCTGGTGATCACGGGGGACCAGATGATCGTCTACGGGGTCCAGGAAAAGGGAAAAAGCAAAGCGAAAGGTGCGGCGGATACTCCCATGGTGGAGCGCATCGACCGGATCGAAGTGCAGGGGGGCGTGAGAATCACCCAGAGGGAGAAGATGGCCACCTCCGACAAGGCCGTATACTATCACCGGGAAGACAAGATCGTCCTCCTGGGACAGCCGAAGGTATCCCAGGGACAGGACACTCTTCAGGGTCGGATGATCACCCTGTACCTGGCCGAGGGGCGCAGCGTGGTGGAAGGGGGAGAAACGGCCCCGGTACAGGCGGTTCTTCATCCTTCCCGCAAGGAGTGAACCTTGTCGCTGCACGCTGAGAAGCATTTGGCGGTCCAGGGTTTGACCAAGAGCTATCAGAAACGGCGAGTGGTGGACGAAGTCGACCTGGAGGTTCGCCGGGGACAGATCGTGGGGCTGCTGGGGCCCAACGGAGCGGGAAAGTCCACCACCTTTTACATGATCGTGGGGATCATTCGTCCGGACAAGGGCCGGGTCCTCCTCAACGGGGAAAACATCCTGTCCATGCCCATGTACATGAGGGCAAGAAAGGGGGTCACCTATTTGCCCCAGGAGCCCTCGGTTTTTCGCAAGCTGACGGTGGAGGAGAACATCCTGGCGATTCTGGAGACCCTGGACCTTTCGAGGAAGGAACGCAGCGAGCGTCTCCGGGATTTGCTGGACGATCTGAAGATCGCTCACCTGGCAAAGCACCGGGCGGATCGGCTGTCGGGGGGAGAGCGCCGCCGGGTGGAGATCACCCGCGCCCTGGTGACCCATCCCGACTTCATCCTGCTCGATGAGCCGTTTGCGGGGATTGACCCCATTGCAGTCATGGAGATCCAGGGGCTTGTTCGGTCTCTCAAGGACAAGGGAATCGGCGTTCTGATTTCCGACCATAACGTTCGTGAAACCCTCAAAGTGTGTGATTGGGCCTACATCATGCACGAAGGGAAGGTGCTGGAGGCGGGAGACCCGGTGAGCATCGCCGGCAGCGATCTTGCTCGACGGACCTACCTGGGAGACCAGTTCAGTCTATCCTGACAGGAAAGAGGAATGGCAGCGGCATTGGAACTGAAACAGCAACTGAAGCTCACCCAACAGCTGATCATGACGCCTCAGCTCCAACAGGCGATCAAGCTGTTGCAGCTCTCCCGCCTGGAGCTCCTGGAAACCATTCACCAGGAGTTGGAGACGAATCCGCTTCTCGAGGAGATCCAGGAAGAGAATTTCGAAGCCGAGGAGGTCGAGGCCGAGGGTTCGCCCGTCGAGGAAGCTTATTCCGAGGTGGAAGTGGCCGAGAAGATCCGGGAGGACTTCGACTGGGAATCCTACCTCGAGGAGTACAATACGAGCACGCCGGTCCTTGTGGAAACGGATCCCAACCAGGAATGGCCCTCCTACGATCACCGCCTCACCGCCCCTTCCACCCTGGACGACTACCTGGGCTGGCAACTGCGGCTCTCCGACATGACCGACGAGGAGAAACTCATCGGGATGCTGATTATCGGGAACCTGAATGTGGACGGGTACCTGGACGCGGGGGTGGACGAGGTCGCTCAAATGGCGCAAACCACCAAGGACCGAGTGGAAGAGGTCCTGGCAAAGGTTCAGCTGTTTGATCCCCTGGGGGTCGGGGCGCGGGATTTGAGGGAGTGTCTTTTGATACAGGCCCGGGCGCTCCATCCCGACAACGACCTGGTGGCCGCCATTCTCGAACATCATCTTCAATACCTCGAGGTCAAGAACTACCAGGGCCTCGTCCGGGTGCTCAAAAGCAACCCCGAGGACGTCAAGAAGGCCATTGACGTCATCCTGAGCCTGAACCCTCGACCGGGGCGGGCTTTCAACGAGGAGTCCGTCGAATACATCAGCCCGGACATCTATGTCCTCAACGTGGACGGGGAATTGGTGATTCTTCTGAATGAAGACGGCATGCCGAAGCTGCGGGTGAGCGCTTATTACAAGGAAGCCATGAGCCATGATGCCGTAGTGCCTGCCGACGCCAAGGATTACATCCAGAACAAATTGAGATCGGCGGCCTGGTTGATCAAGAGCATCCATCAGCGTCAACGGACCCTGTACAAGGTGGCCCAAAGCATCGTGAAGCTTCAAAAGGAGTTCTTCGAAAAGGGGATTGCCTACCTAAAGCCCATGGTTCTTCGGGATGTGGCCGAAGACGTCGGCATGCACGAATCCACCATCAGTCGAGTCACCGCCAGCAAATACATGCATACGACTCACGGGATTTTTGAGTTGAAATATTTCTTTAACAGCTCCATAAATAGCGTTCTGGGAGAAGCTGTGGCGTCCGAAAGCGTCAAGGAACGCATTCGGCAGCTTGTCCGGGATGAAGATGCGTCCAAGCCATATAGCGATCAGGATATTGTAGAAATCCTGGAAAGGGAGAACATCCGGATTGCCCGGCGCACGGTGGCGAAATACCGTGAGGTGCTGGGCATATTGCCTTCTAGCAGAAGGAAGAAATCCTTTTGGAGCGGCAAATAAAAGGGCCGCATGGGGACCGGGTTTCCCCGTTGTTGGAATTGGGTTAATTTTACGCCGGAGGTTTCCATCCATGCAAATCAGTGTGACTTTCCGTCAGATTGAACCGTCACTGCCCCTTCGAGAATACGCCGAGGAAAAGATCTCTCGAGTCAAGAAACACCTCGAGGAGCCCATCGAGGCCCATGTGGTGCTCAAGGTCGAGAAATTTCGCCACATTGCCGAGGTCACCATCGATGCCAACGGCCAGCGATTCAACGGTACCGAAGAAACGGAAGATATGTACTCGGCCATCGACAAGCTTTCGGACACCATCGAGAGCCAGGTGAAGAAGAGCAAGGAGAAAATCCGGCGGCGAAAACCCGGCAATTCCAACAAGGAATTCGGCGCAATGCCCGCCTTGGCGGCGGGAGCCGACGAAGACGAAGAGACCCGCGTCATTCGGACGGAGCAGGTGTATGCCAAGCCCATGGACCTGGATGAGGCCGTGATGCAGTTAAACCTTTCCGCGGGTGAATTCATGGTCTTCACCAACCGCCATACCAACCACATCAACGTATTGTACCGCCGCAAAGACGGTCACTATGGATTGATTGAAACCCTGAGTTAGAATTCCGACGGGAATGCAGACCCGACCAGGCCCGGGGCACCGGGACCTGGGCCGGGCATTCCCGGTCAACCCGTTCAAAAGGGCAAACAGCATTGATGAAGATTCTGGACATCCTACCCAAACAAGCGATCATTCCCGAGCTCCGCGGAAGCACGAAGAAGCAGGTTCTGGAAGAACTCATCGACGCCTTGGTGCGACACAAGCCCCAATTGGACCGAGACAGGCTCATGGGGGTGTTGCTCGAACGGGAACGATTGGGAAGCACGGGGATTGGAGACGGCATTGCCATTCCCCACGGGAAGCTCAAGGACCTGGACCAGCTCACCCTTTCCTTCGGAAGGTCCACTCGAGGGGTGGACTTCGAATCCATGGACGGCAAACCCGTGCACCTCTTCTTTCTCCTCGTTGCCCCCGAAACCTCCGCTGGAATTCATTTGAGAGCTTTGGCCAAGATAGCAAGACTGCTGAAAAACGGACAAGTACGAAAGAGACTGGGGACTGTGGCCGGTCCGGATGAGATTTATGCCGTCATCCGACAGGAGGATGAAGACTTTTAGGCGGAGAAGCCGCAGTACCAGGGGGGATTGAATCCCAGTCGCTCCCGTGCTCCGAATTCTCGTGTCGGCCGAGCACCGGAAGGTGCGATTCCGCGATGCGCCCGACTCCCCCGGAGGCAGGAGGGGGAGGAGGTTCCAGCCCCGCAATTTCCTTTGGTTCGGTTTCTTGCCCAACAGGCCCCTGGAAACGTTGCTTCTTCCCATTCACGCGTAATCCGCATCGAGCCGAATCAGGTCGGCGGGATTTTTGACAACATGGAGAGAAAAGTCCATATCGTGGTGGTGACCGGCTTGTCGGGATCGGGAAAGAGTACCGCCATCAAGGCCTTCGAGGATTTGGGCTACTTTTGTATCGACAACCTGCCCGTCCCGCTGCTTCCGGGGTTCTTGTCCCTCTGCGAACGGGACATGCCGGATGTCCGAAAGATTGCCCTGGGGATCGATATCCGGGAGCGCGCCTTTCTGAAGGATTACCCCAAGATCTTCAGCAGTCTCGAGGAAGCGGGCTACCGCTTCGAGATCCTCTTCCTGGAAGCCCCCACGGACACCCTCCAGAGGCGCTACAGCCAGACTCGCCGGGTACATCCGGCGGCAACGACCGAATCCCTCCTGGTGGACGCAATCGGACATGAACGCGCCCAGCTGCAGGCCCTTCGGAACCGTGCCGATCGAATCCTGGATACCGGCAGCACCTCGGTCCACCAGCTGAAAGCCCAACTCACCCGAACCTACGGGCTGGTGAATGAAGGGGAAAGGCTCAGCGTCCAGGTGCTCTCCTTCGGCTTCAAATACGGGCTTCCTTTCGAGGCCGACCTGGTCGTGGATGTGCGGTTCCTTCCCAACCCTTATTTTGTGGAGGAGCTGCGCAGTCTCAACGGCTGTTCCCCCGAGGTGAGTTCCTGGGTCCTCCAGTGGGCCACGGCCCGGGATTTCGTCGCGGATTACACCGGCCTTCTCCTGAAGCTCCTTCCCCAGTACATCGGGGAAGGAAAACGCTACCTGACCGTCGCCGTCGGATGCACCGGGGGGAAGCATCGATCCGTGGTCATTGCCGAGGAGATTGCGGGCGCCCTCAAGGAGAAACAGTACTTCGTGAACGTCTTCCATCGCGACATGTACCTGGAATAAGAGAAATGGAATGCAGAAAGAGAACTCGAAAGAGCTCATAGGAATTGTGGCGGTATCCCATTGCCGCATGGCCGAAGAAATGATTCGAGTGGCCGAGCTGATCGCCGGGCGCATGGAAGCCTGCAAGGCCCTCTCCTTTTTGCCCGATCAGCCGGTGGAGGAAATGATCCGGCAGCTTCGAGACGCCATCAAGGAAGTGGACTCCGGCAGAGGGGTTTTGATTCTCACGGACCTCTTCGGAGGGACCCCCACCAACCTCAGCTTGTCCTTCCTGGGACCCAAGGTCGAGGTGGTCTGCGGCATGAACCTGCCCATGCTGATCAAACTGGCCGGTTGTCGCGAGGACACCCCCTTGCGGGAAGCCGCGGCCATGGCCAAGGAATACGGCCGGCGCCACATCTCTCTGGCCAGCGAAGTCCTGTCCCGCTCGGTCAAAGGGTAGAAGGACGACGCGGCGGGAGCCCGACCGGTGTCAAAAGAGGGAAGAGAGTGCACCAATGGAACCCCGTTTAGGATCTCGGAGGGAGTCCCCTCAAAGGAGCTCAGCGGACTCCATGGCGATCTACCTGGAGCCGATGACCTCCCAGGACGTGGAGTCCATCCTCGAAATCGAATCGGAAAGCAATCTCGAGCCGTGGTCCGCCCGGTGTTTCTTGGAAGAGATGGGACGGAGCTACTCCCGGGTGAGGGTCGCTCGAGACGGGCACCGCATGGGAAGAATCGTCGGCTATATCTGCTTCTGGCTCATCGTGGACGAGCTCCAGATCCTGAACGTGGCGGTGCATAAGGATTATCGCCGCAGGGGAATCGGCAGGAAGCTCCTGTCTTACGCCCTGGATACGGGTGTGGTCCGGAACGCTCGAGTGGCCGTACTGGAAGTGCGGCAGAGCAATACTTCCGCCCGGAGCCTCTATGGGCAATTGGGCTTCAGGCCCCTGGGCATACGCCCGAATTACTACGGAGGAATTACGGAATCGGCCATTCTCATGGAACTCGACCTCAAGGATTATCGAACGTCGGAAGCTCCCCGGGAGACCCTTGGACTTTGCGTGGAAGGCTAACTACATGAACCAAGTCCTGCCAGTCGATCACATTCAATCGGACGCGCTGAATCGCAACATGGATCTGACCAACGTCGAGGTGGTCATTCCCGAAGTATTTGAAGTCCTTCGAGAAGCGGTGAAGGGGTACGCAGGAAAGGAGCAGCAGGCTCACGAGTTGCTGCGGGAATATCACCACCGTTTCCGAAACTGGGAATTCGTCATTCATGAAACCTGGCGTTACGCGGTCTCGAACATGCGCGTGTTCCGGCAGCACCCTCGCAACGGGCGCATCCTCGCCCTCCTGTCCCAGATTCTTCTGGAGGCCCTCATTCAATCGGAGAGCGCGGCCAACCGGAACCTGGCGGCGGATCACCTCATCGCCCTCTGGATCAAGGTAGTGGAAGAGATGCCCGCGGCCGTGGCGGCCTCCGCCCCGGAGGAGGAAGGCGTCGACGGGGAGGAAACGACCCTCGAGACCATCACCACCATGCATCAGGGGGTCCTGAGGACCTACCTGGACAGGCTCCACCACCTTCCCCAGAACCTCTTCGAACATGTCATGGGCAGCTATTACCCATTGAAGCGCCTGGCGGGAAAGCTCTTCCGGTTGTGGCATGATCCGTCCTCCTTCCCCGAACTCCGCAGGCTCATGGAACGTCTCCTCGTCGACAGCTACCGGTTCTGGCTCCAGCGACAGGACCCGGCCGAGTGGCTTGCCCGGCAATCGGGGGGCTCCCCGGAGGCGGCCCCCTGGTTTGACCTGGTGTCGCCCTTGAGTCACCATCGATTGAGATCCCTCTTGAGCCGCATGGAGGAGGAAATCGCCTCCCAGGAAGACGACCGGGCGGCCGTGGGGAAAATGCTCGAGTTTCCCGACTACCACGATATCGTGCGCGCCTATCACGCACTCCCGGAGAAGCTCAAAGCCTTCGACGATTCCGCATCGGGCGTTCATCCCAGCATGCTCATGCGGCTGAGGATCATGGAAACCAAGGGCCTGGAAGGGATCCACGAGGAGGCCCTGCGCGAGATCAACTTCGAAATCGAAAAGTGGGTCCGCCAGGAACCCGTGGATAAGGTTCGGGATTTGCTCGATCGGGTTTTCGAAGTGCTGGGCGGCTGCATGCGCAAACACCCCCAGGCCGCCCTCCAGATCGTTCGAACGGTGGCCATGGAAATCATGGATACCAACGATCGGCCGCTCATCGAGTACTTCCTCCACCGGGTCATCCAAATGGGGTTCCAGACCCCGGAACTGGGGGGAGTGAATCAGCACTGGCAAATGGATGTGAACCCCGCCCATCTGCTCAACGTGCGCATCTGGCAGGATATCATCCGGAAGAATCCCTCGAGGACCCGGAATCTCTTGTCGGCCCTCATTGTGAACCTCACCCTGGGCGGCATTTATGTCCGGGACACGGACCTGTTTCAGAAGGACGTGAGCGAGCTGCTTCACGCACCCATTCAGCCCGTCTACAACCTGGTAAAGCAATTGACCAAACTTTTCCCGGTGTACTTCAACCAGATCGGCGCCGAAGGGCAGTTGAGGGCCGTATCCACGGATATTGACGAAATCACCGGAAGAACGGACCGGTTGATCCATTTTTTGCGAAAACAGAGCCACGTGGAAAGCAACAACGTCATCGTGGGCTTCATCGAGGCCATCATGACGTTCTGGAAGACCCTGGACAAGGATCGTATCCGGGATCACGTCCCGCCGGAGGTTTTCGAAGACGTGGCCACTTCGGGCCCCTTGGTGGAGGAAGTCCGACGAATTTTCGAATCGATCTTTGCCGCACCCAACATCCACCACGCCTCGGACCTGCTGGACCTCACCGAACGGCAGATCCGGGACTTGATCTGGGCCGTGCCCGACGTCTCCGAGCGGGAACGGCAGAGAGCTTTCCTGCTCATCCAGCTCTACCAGCTCCTCCACGAAAAATACGCGTTGAGCTTCAAAGACATCCAGGTCCACCTCCGGAAAGCCGCGACCATTGGCCTCCCCAATCCCGGAGATCTCGTGGAGGCCCTCGATCACCCGGATCCCATCCGGCAGCTCGAGGCCACCCTCGACTACCTGGTGGCCCTCAAGAAGGTCATTCTCGAGCCCTCGGAGCTGCAGATCACGGAAAACATCTACTACAAGCGACACATCGCCGTGGACATTCCGTCCATGTACGGATCTTACAACGAGCGCAAGTTCGATGCCCTGGGGTTGACCTTCCGGCTCGAGAGCCTGGCCAATCTCCTTTTCGAGGAGATTATCTATTCCTTCAACCTCAGTTTCATCACCCATGCCACCTTTTTCCGCATTGCCCGAGTTCTGCCCCTGTTCATCCGGGCCCTCGAGATCGACGGAATCACGTCCAACCGGTTGGCTCGCCAGGAGGAACTCTTCCAGAGAGCCATCGAAATCCGGCGCTTTTCTCACTCCCAGTACATGGATATCTTCCGGGGGTTTTCCGAAGCCAACAAGCAGATCATTCAAACCAACTATCATGCGGCCCACGAAGAAAACCTGGAATTGATCCTCAAACAACTAAACAACGACCGGCTGCTGCCTCGATATCGCCGGGACGGGCACGGGGAGACCCCTGCAGAGAGGGCCCAGCGCCTGTCGGAAAGCTTCTTGCGGGACTTGATCGCCGGAACCTTCGGCCTCCAGTACTTCGATCACTTCATCAGCAGCATCCTGACCACCCTGGCGACCCAAAAGGAGGAGCTGAGCGCCGATCTGCTGGACCTTCTGCTGAGTTATGATCCCGAAAAGACCCTCTCCACCGTGTACGACCCCAATCCCAAGTGTTACGACCTCATTCACATGGGAAACAAGGGCTATACCCTTGCCATGCTCCACTCGATGGGGTTTCGAGTCCCCCCCGCGTTCGTCATCACCACCGAGTACTTCCGCTGCCGAAGCGTCATCGAGAGTCTGAATCCGCCCAGCGAAGATTTCGAACAGCGGGTCATGGATCACATCGGGAAGCTGGAACAGGAGATGGGAAGGAAATTCGCCTGTCCGCAAAACCCCCTGCTCCTGTCCGTTCGCAGCGGATCGGCGGTTTCCATGCCGGGAATGATGAATACCTTCCTGAATGTGGGAATCAATGAGAAGATCGTGGAGGGACTCATCGCCCAGACCGGGGAAGGATGGTTTGCATGGGACAACTACCGCCGCTTTCTCCAGTCATGGGGAATGTCCTTCGACATCCAGAGGAACGAATTCGATGCCATCATGCGGCATTACAAGGCACGGTACCGCAGGCAGGTGAAGCGGGAATTTCTGCCCGAGGAGATTCGCGAGCTGGCCTTGGCCTACAAGAAGGCCATCCTGGACCGGGGCATCGACTTTTCCGACGACCCCAAGGAACAGCTCTTCACGGCCATCCGGCAGGTCATGGCATCCTGGCACGTGCCCAAAGCCGTCACCTACCGGGAGATCATGGGGCTGTCGGAAAACTGGGGAACCGCCGTGACCATCCAGGCCATGGTGTACGGAAACCTGGATACCCGATCGGGGGCCGGAGTGATGTTCACCCATGACCCGTGGACCTCCGAAGACAAGGTGTGGGTCGTGGGGGATTTCACCCTGGGAAACCAGGGGGAGGACGTCGTGGGAGGGTTGGTGAAAACCCTGCCCCTGTCCGAAGCCCAACGGCTGAGCCAGGGAGAACGCAAAGAGCACTCTCTCGAGACCCTCTTTCCGCGAGTCTACCAGCACCTGGTCAAGGTCGCCAAGGACCTCATCTACGGACAGAATTGGGCGCCCCAGGAAATCGAGTTCACCTTCCAGGGAGATCACGAGGACAACGTCTTTATCTTGCAGTCCCGCGACATGTCTCCCCGGGTTCGGAGGCGCTACCCGGTCTTTCGAAGCACGGAAAGCCTCCACAACGAGTACGTGGGCAGCGGCATCGGCGTCAGCGGGGGGGCACTGTCCGGCCTGGTGGCTTTCGACCTGGAATCCATCTCGCAGCTGCGCAGGGAGCATGCGGACAAGGCCGTCATTCTCCTTCGGTCGGACACCGTGCCCGACGACATCCGGGAGATCAGCATCGCCGACGGGATTCTCACGGGCAAAGGGGGAGCTACCTCCCATGCGGCCATTGTGGCGCATCGACTGGGAAAGACCTGCGTGGTGGGCTTTAGCAAGATGCGCCTCTGGGAGGTGGACAAGAAATGCACCATTGACGGACATGTTATCCATACGGGAGATACCATCGGAATTGATGGACGCAGTGGGGCCGTGTATATCGGTGCCCATGAGATCGAGCATGTGGAAATCGTGAATTAGCAGACTCGCGCCGTCCCATGCCGGGTCGGATTTTCCCAATTGTTGGGGGACAGGGGGGAGCGGACATGACGGGAGAAGAAAAACTGGTGCCGATGAAGCTGGGGATCAACGGTTTGGGAAGAATTGCCAAGTTGAGCATTTGGCACCATGTGGAACGACAGTATTTCTCCGAGCTGGTGGTGAATATCGGACGAGAAGTGGGAACGCGGCTCGAGGATATTGCGAGCTTCATCGAGAAGGATTCCACTTACGGTGCGTTGCACAACTATCTGTACGGTTCCCGGGCACGGAGGGTCGTCGAGGAAATCAACGACCGGGAAGGAACCATGCGCATCAACGGCGTGAAAGCCACGTTTCTTCGAAAGAGCCGGAATCCCATGGCCATCGGCTGGCGGGATCACGATGTGAACCTGGTGGTGGATGCAACGGGTGCCTTCCTGGATCCCACTCTTGCTTCGGACGAAACCAAGGGATCCCTGCGGGGACACCTGGCTGCGGGTGCCAAGAAGGTCATTCTTTCGGCTCCCTTCAAGATCAGGGACAAGAGCCGCGAGATGCCCGCCGATGCCGTGACCACCGTCATGGGGATCAACGACGCCGACTACGATCCCAAGAAGCACCTGTTGATTTCCAACGCATCCTGCACCACCACATGCCTGGCCTATATGGTGAAACCCCTCATGGATTATTTCGGACACCGGCGGATCCTCTCGGCGTCCATGACCACGGTCCATGCGGCCACCAGCTCGCAGCAGGTGCTGGATCGAGCCCCCAAGGCCAAGGCGACGGACTTGCGAAAGACCCGGTCCATTCTCAACAACATCATCCTCACCACCACCGGAGCGGCTCGCGCCCTGGGGTTGGTCATTCCGGAAATGAAGCGAATCGGCTTCATCGCCGAATCGGTTCGGGTGCCCACCAGCTCCGGGTCCCTCATCATCCTGGTGGTGATGATCCAGGACGAAAGCATGAGAAACCCCATCAACCGGGAAAAGATCAACCAGATTTACAGAGACGCCGTCAGCCACTATCCCGAAGGCTATCTGGTGTATTCCGAGGAACAGAACGTCTCTTCGGACATCATCGGGCTGCCGAGGGCGGCGGCGGTCATCGAGGGCCACGAGAATCACACCCGGACCGCAGCGGTCCGCATTGATATGGAGCGGGTCCTGGATGCCTGCAATTACTTGAACTCCTTGGGAGAGGCCTCCAACCCCAGCTCCCTGGACGTGACTCAGATCCATGTCGAAGGACGAAGCCCCCGCAATCCAGGCCAAGAGGAAAAGGTCCTCGAGGTTCCCGTGACTCAGGCCGTCATTTACGGTTGGTACGACAACGAGCTGGGAAGCTACACCAACATGCTCGGGGACCGAACCGTGAGCATCGCGCGTCAGATGTAGATCCGGAGGGATTCGCTCCCATGGGTGCCGAATCCTTTGAAAGAATGGATCCACCGGCAAACCTTCCCCATCGAGGTTTGCCGTGAAACGGGTATGGAGGAAAGAAGCCGATTCCGGCGCAACGTAAAGGAGGAAGTTCTATGGCTACTCGTGTGGCAATCAACGGTTTTGGAAGAATCGGCCGCACCATTTTCAAAGCGCTCCTCGATCGAAAGATCCCCCTGGAGGTCGTCGCCATCAATGACCTGGAGACGCCGGTGGAGCTGGCGTACCTTTTGAAATACGACTCGGTGCACGGCGTTTGGCCCCATGAGGTTTCAGGGACGGAAAACGAGTTGATCGTGGACGGCAAGTCCTTCCAATGCGTCAAGATTTCCGATCCCGCCCAATCCCCCTGGCGTGACCTCAAAGTGGCCATCGTCCTGGAGAGCAGCGGCCGTTTCGCGGACCGGGACAGCTGTCAGAAGCATATCAACGCAGGGGCTCAAAAGGTCATCGTCACCGCGCCGGGAAAAGGAATGGACGCCACGTTCGTCATCGGGGTCAACGAGGGGACCTACGACCCCCGCATTCATCATATCGTCTCCAACGCGTCCTGCACCACCAACTGCCTGGCCCCCATTGTGTCCCTGCTCCATGACCGGTTCGTGGTCGAGCACGGGCTCATGACCACCATCCACTCCTACACCATGGACCAGAGACTCCTGGATGCTCTGCACAAAGACCGCAGAAGGTCCCGGGCGGCGGCCCTTTCCATGATTCCCACCACCACAGGTGCCGCCAAGGCCGTGGCCGAAGTGATCCCGGAAATGAAGGGCAGGCTGGACGGTTTTGCCATTCGCGTCCCGACTCCCAATGTCTCCCTGGTGGACTTCGTGTGCCGGGTGGGGCGGGACGTCACCAAGGAAGAGGTGAACCAGGTGATGGAAGAGGCGGCCAACGGTCCCCTCAAAGGGGTCCTTCAGTATGTCAAGGAATCCCTGGTGTCCGTGGACTTCAACCATACCCCCTTCTCTTCCAACGTGGACGCTCAGCTCACCAACGTGATCGGCAAACGAATGGTCAAAGTGTGCAGCTGGTACGACAACGAGTACGGATATTCCTCGCGGGTGACCGAATTGGCCGCCATGATGGGCGAAATGCTGGAATAGGAAATGGATGGGATTCCGACGGTAGCGCCGAGAGGAGGAGGCCTCATGAGAACCCTGGACGACATCGATGTGGCGGGGAAAAGGGTGTTTGTCCGCGTGGACTTCAATGTTCCCCTGGACAAGAACCGCCGGGTGAAAGACGACCTGAGGATTCGAGCCGTCTTGCCGACGATCCGCAAGGTCCTCGATAGCAAGGGGAAGCTCATCCTGGCTTCCCACCTGGGCAGGCCCAAGGGAAAACCCGCCGAGGAGTTTTCCCTGAAGCCCGTGGGCGAATACCTGGCCCGACTGCTCGATCTGCCCGTCGTCCCGGCATCGGACTGCGTGGGCCGGGAGGTCGAGAGGCAGGCAGCCGGGATGGAACCGGGGCAGATCCTGTTGCTCGAAAACCTGCGCTTTCACCCCGAAGAGGAAAAGAACGACCCGGAGTTTTCCCGCCGGCTGGCGTCCCTGGCCGAGGTGTATGTGAACGACGCCTTCGCCGTTTCCCATCGAGCCCATGCGTCGGTCCACGGGATCACCCGGTTTGTGCCGGTCTGCGCTGCGGGCTACCAGTTGGAAAAAGAGGTGAAGTACTTCCGGGAGGCCATGGAAGACCCCAAGAGGCCGGTAGCCATGATCATCGGGGGGGCCAAGGTCTCCACCAAGATCGAACTGCTGGAAAATCTCGTTGCCAAGGCGGATTTCCTCCTCATTGCCGGGGCCATGGCCAACACCTTTCTCAAGGCCCAGGGGAAGGAAGTGGGAAAATCCCTGGTGGAGGACGATCACCTGGAGACCGCGGCTCGGCTCTTGAAAAAAGCCCAGGAACGGGGAGTCAAGGTCTACCTGCCGGTGGATGCGGTGGCGGCCCCGGCCCTCGAGGTGTGCGGATCAGCCCAACAGGTTTCCGTGGATCGAGTCCCCTCCGACCTGCTGATGCTGGATGTCGGCTCGGGGACCCTCGAGGTCTTTGAATCGGTCCTTCGAACCTGCCGCACCATCGTTTGGAACGGTCCCCTAGGGGCCTTCGAAACCACTCCCTTCCACCAGGGGACCTTTGCCATGGCGAAATTTCTCGCAGGGCTGGACGCCCTCACGGTGGTAGGGGGAGGAGATTCGGCGGCGGCCGTGCGACAGGCGGGACTCGAAGATCGCATGGGCTACGTTTCCACGGGAGGGGGAGCTTTCCTGGAAATGCTCGAGGGGAAAACCCTGCCGGGCTTGGCCGCGCTCGAAGAATGCCGGCAACGAACGCAACCCTAGGAGATGAATCCATGAAGAATCGGCGGTCGCTCGTGGCGGCCAACTGGAAGATGCACAAGACGGTGGGGGAGACGGTCTCGTTTCTCGAAGCCCTGCAGGATCGCATCGAGGCCTACGAAGACCGGGAAGTGGTGGTGGCCCCTCCCTTCACGGCCCTGGCGGCCGCAAGACAGGCCATGGAAGGCAATAAGATCAACCTTTCGGCCCAGAATTGCCATTGGGAAGAGAAGGGCGCCTTCACCGGAGAGGTATCCCCGGCCATGCTCAAGGATCTGGGCTGCGATTACGTGATCGTGGGGCACTCGGAGAGAAGACATCTTTTCGGGGAAACGGACGAGATCGTACAAAAAAAGACGGCGTCCGTGTTCGCCCACGGCATGGTGCCCATCCTGTGCGTGGGGGAAGTGCTCGATGAGCGCGAGGCGGGGAGAACCTTCCCGGTGGTGAACCATCAGGTGGAGCGCGCCCTGGACGGATTGAACTGCCGCCTCGTTCCGGCCCTCGTCCTGGCCTACGAGCCCGTGTGGGCCATTGGAACGGGCAAGACGGCAACGCCGGACCAGGCCCAGGAGGTGCACTCGTTCCTCCGGGAGAAGCTATCCGCCCTTTTCGACAAAACCATTGCAAACAAAATCAGAATATTGTATGGAGGCTCCGTTAAACCGGACAACGTGGATGCCCTCATGGCGCAGCCCGACGTGGACGGCCTCCTGGTGGGCGGCGCCGGCCTCGAGGTCGACTCCTTTCAGCGCATTGTCCAGTATCGGTTCCCCGGAGAGTAGAAAACGAGATGTATACGTTTACGGTATTCATTCATATCTCAGCGTGCGTGGCCCTGATTCTCATCGTGTTGCTCCAGACGGGCCGGGGCGCGGAGATTGGAGCGGCTTTCGGAGGAGCTTCCAACACGCTTTTTGGCGGATCGGGAGGCTCCACGTTTCTGAGCAAGCTCACCACGGCGGCGGCCATTGTCTTCATGCTGACCTGCCTGGGGCTGACGCTCCTGTCCTCCGCTCCCAAGACCAAGTCCATCATGGAAAACGTGCGGGTGGAGGTACCCCAGGGGCCTGCACTACCCGAGGCGAAGCCGGTGGCCCCGTCGGCGGAACAGCCCCAGCCTGCGCAATCCGTCCCGGCAACCGGGTCCGAGGCGGCGGTGCCGCAGTCAACCCCGGCTCAACCGGCGGAACCCGCAGCCGTGGAGCAACCGGCCAAGCAGGAAGAAACGACTCCTCCGGCCGAGAAGGCCCCGGCCCAGAAGCCCGACAAGGCTCCTGCAAAGGGGGCCAAGAAGCCGTAGCATCGCGTCCGTGAACGGTCGACCCGGGACAGGGGCCGGTTTGGGCTTGCCAAAGCCGACCGTTGGGATAGAATAGTCTTTGTGCCGAAGTGGTGGAATCTGGTAGACACACCATCTTGAGGGGGTGGCGGGGCGACCCGTGCCGGTTCGAGTCCGGCCTTCGGCACCAACATTGAAATCATTAGGAAAAGCGGCTCTCAAGCCGCCTTTTGCCAAACTTCTGCCGAACCTTGCCGAATGAAACGCTTAGAAAGCTAAGCACGGTCAGGTTCGGCAGACGTGTTTTCATCTGCCGAACTGGATGGTTTTCCCTTCACTTTTTTGGTTCATCCGGCTGACGAGTACCTTTGGGTATGAAGATGGCACAATCTGACTCATCTTCTGAAGTTTTGCAGTTTAGCCCCTCCCTGGGTTTTGGGGTTGCATGTCCATTTTTTCAACCGAAAAAGTACGCATCAACCGGATGAGCCCCATTTTTGGCAAAACACTGGAGAAGAAAAGTCACAGGCGAGCTCTGCTCATCCGGAGCTCACGGATTCAGGTGTTTCCTTATAAAATTCCATATCTATATTTATAGTTCTGCAACAGACTCTGCTAGAGTTACATCTATGTTATGTGTACGCTCACGGATTCAGATACAATTTGCACAAGAGATCTTACACTGCCCACATTGGTAATTTTCGCTATCCGCAATGACTTGGCACGGTAGAAAATTGTCGGCGCTGCCCACCTGATTTTCGCTCACCTTATGTAAATACCTGCCATATTGGCAAAGATGAAAGCAATCATAATTGAGGCTGTCGCGGAACCCTCCGGCATGGCTGTTTGATTATTACAGACGTTATGGCCTAAAACGAAAACCGGCAGCCATCGGTGTGGCCGGCACAGCCACGGAAGTCAATTTGGGGAGCGCAAGCGGCGGAAAAGTGGGTAACCGCCCCCTCATGGGGCGGCACCGCAGGCATGGCTCACCCTGAAGAGCTTCATCAGGTTGAAGCAGGCGCACATAAGCGCCCACTCGCTTTGCGCGGCTCGCAGCCCCCTGCGCATGAACCCAAGGAAA
>JARKQW010000299.1 GCA_029974695.1 Syntrophobacteraceae bacterium
AGGGCTACACGCCCAGTGTTTTCAGCCGCTTGCCCCGTCTTCTCGAAAGGGCGGGCAACTTCAAGGAAGCATCCATTACCGGCATTTACACGGTCCTGGTCGAAGGGGACGACATGGAGGACCCCATAGCCGATACCCTACGTTCCAGTTTGGACGGCCATATCGTCCTGGACCGTAGGCTTGCCCAGACCCGCCATTATCCTGCCATCGACGTGTTGAAGAGTGTCAGCCGTTTGACGAACCGGTTGCAGGACGAGGAACACAAGGTCCTCAGTTCCCGTTTCATTCAGACCCTGTCCCATTTCAAGCAAAGCGAAGACATGATCCGGATCGGGGCCTATGTGAAGGGGAGCCACCCGGACACGGACTACGCCATCGAGATGATTGACCGGCTCAACGGGTACCTCACCCAGCCTGTGGAAGAATACTGTTCCATCGAACAGGCCCGGGAGCAGCTCCGGACCCTTGGGTTAGGGCGTGAATAGGAGAGGACGGGGCAGGAGAGTCCCCCGGGAGGATGAAACGAAAACCGTTCGCATCCTCGTTTCCACGGGATGAATTCCGACTTTCCCGGTTCACCCCGGGTCGAGACCCGGCCGGGTCAGGGAAGCCGAGAGTGCCATGCCTTTTCAGTTCCGTTTTGCCATTGTTCTGCGACACCGGCAACATCTTCTCAAGCAGGCCCAGGTGGCCATGGCTGCGGCCCAAGCCCGATACGACGCCCTCGAATCCCGGATTCGGGCCGTCAGCGCCGAAATCGCCGGGCAGGTCCAGGCCCTCGAGGCAAGACAATCCGAAGGCATGACCGTTTCCGATTACCTCAGTCATAAGGAATTCCTCCAGTCGTTGGAACGACATTTGCTTCTTCTCAGGCATGACCGGCAGAACGCTCTGCGCGCGGTGGAAAACCGAAAGAAGGAACTGCTGGAAAAGCGAAAAGACGTCCGAATGCTGGAATTGTTGGAGGAGAAAGACCGGGAAGAGTATCGATATCTGCTGGGAAAGGAAGACCGGAAGCGCATGGACGAAATCGCGTCCTATCAGGAATCTCCAGACAAGATCACGACGAGATCGGAAGAAGATGAGTTACAAGAAGAGTAAGTATCCTAAATCTCTCATCGGTGCGGTGTTCCTGGGGTTTTTCCTGCTCTCGCTGAAACTGGCCGTAACGGTGGGTTCCCTTCTTCTTCAGAAGGACGGAGCGGAGGCGCCTCCCTTTCCCGCCGAGGTCCTGGCGGAGGACAGCAAGGCAAAACCCGTGCCTTCCACCCCCCCCGTCAAGGCAGATCCCGCCAAGCCGGCACCGACCAAAGTCGCTTCCTCCGGTCCCGGCGCCCAACCCGTAACGGACCTTGCTTCCTACCTGGAACGTAAGGAAGCGGAGCTGAAACAGAGAGAGGAAAAGCTCCGACAGAAGGAAGAATACCTGTCTCAAATGGAACAGGAGGTCGAACGGAAGTTCAAGGAGCTCATTCCCATCCAGAAAGAAATCCAGGCCTACCGGACCGAAAAAGAGGAAACTCAAAACAACAAGATCCGGTCCCTAGCCAAAATCTACGGCAGCATGAAGGCCAAGGAAGCTGCCAAGTTGCTCGAAAACCTCGAAGAAAACCTTGTAGTCCACATCATCTCCACCATGAATTCGGATGAGGCGGCCAACATTCTCTCCCACATGGACGTGAAAAAGGCGGCCAAGATCTCCGAATCCCTGTCTCACCGTTAAGGGGTCGTCTCCTCTCCGGGACGAACCGGGTATCCCGGGCAATCGGCACCCCGCCGAAACCCCGTGGACAACCGTTCGGGGATTCCTGCCGTCAGGGGCCCCAGGGAGCGGAGGCGATCGCCCCAGGGACTTGGAATGCTGCGTGGCCCCGGGTCGAAGCCCTCTTGAAACCGTCTCCTTCTCGTTTCTTGCCATCCCGGATCTCTTGTGCAAAAATGCCGACGCGACCTCGATACCGGCAAGGGGCAACGTCCCGGAAGGACCTTGAAGTTGGGTCCGCGTGAACCGAACCGTTCATCGTTCTGGAGAGGAGGGGGTTATGTCTCGGTCTTTGAAGGACTCGTCTCGTGATGGCGCAGAAAGAGAGGCCCCCGTGCCGGAATTGCCCGACCCGCTTTCTCCGGACCGCCGAAGTTTTCTCATGGGCGCCGCTTGGGCCGTTGGGGCTGCTTTTGCTCCCCGTTTGGCCCTCGAAGCCATGGGGCAAACCACAAAGCCCCCGGCCCCCTGTTCGGAGCCTTCTGCCGAAGGGGCGTGCTGTAACGATTCCAAGTGCTTTCCAACCCGGGACAAGGTCCCCGATCCCGAAAACCTTTCCTTTTGGGTCCGGTATCCGGGCAAAGACCCCGTTCGCCTGGAGGGCCATTATTGGTACAACGCGGATGCCGCCAAAGAAGGCAGGAAGTTTCCCGCCCTGGTCGAATTGAATCCTTATCGGCGCCGGGACGGAATGATGCTGGGGGACAGCGCCTTCTACCCGTACTTCGCCTATCACGAGTACCTGTGCTTTCGAGTGGATCTCCAGGGATCGGGAGATTCGGGAGGAATCCTCACCGACGAGTACACGGAGGAGGAAGTCCTCTACTGCATTCAGGTCATCGAGCAGGTTGCGCGGCACCCCCTCTGTAACGGCAAGGTCGGGATGATGGGCAAGTCCTGGAGCGCCATCAACTCCCTCATGGTGGCCGCCCACGACCGGTGTCCTTCCGAGCTCAAGGCGGTGCTGGTCATCTGCGGAAGCGACGATCGATATAACGACGACGTTCACTACATGGGGGGAGCCATGATGCAGGACAATGTGGGATGGCCTTCCTCCATGTGGGGCTGGATCGCACAGCCCCCCGACCCGGAAATCGTGGGAAACCGTTGGAAACAGATGTGGCGGGAGCGCATTCGGAATGCGGATTTCTGGTTCAAGCACTGGGGCTCCCACCAAACCCGGGATTCATACTGGAGCTCTTCGAGTGTGCGGGATCGCTATGACCGCGTGAAGGTTCCCGTCTATATTGTCTCGGGATACCTGGACGGCTACAAGAACCCCGTGGTCCGTGCGGTCGAGGGGCTGCATTCCGCCGGGATGGCCGTCCAGGGTCTGTTGGGTCCCTGGGGACACGCGAAGCCCCACGCGGGGGATCCCGGGCCCCGGATCAACTGGCTCCCTTACCTTCTCCACCACTGGTGGGACCGGTGGCTCAAGGACGCGGACCCAAATCCCCGGGAGGAGTTGCCGGAGCTGACCGTATGGTTGGGTGAATCCCGGGAGCCCAGCAGGTCATGCTGCACCCCCGACCGGGGGAAATGGGCCTCCGAAGATGCCCAATGGCCCACCCGGGTCCGGGAAAAGGTCTTCTACCTGTGGCCAAACCAGTCCCTGTCCCCCAAGGAGCCGGGGCACCCGGGGTACCTAATCTGCCCTGGTCCCCTGGTCCTGGGCACGAAAATGCTGGAGACTTCGTCCTGGGGGCAATGCGGCAACGACGATCTGCCTGGAGATCAGACCGAAGCCGACAACCAGTCTCTGCATTTTGACTCGGGACCCCTTGCCGAAGACATGGACTGTTTCGGATACCCGACGGTGAGCCTGAACCTTGTCTGCAACAAACCATTGGCTTCCGTTGCCGTTCGCCTCTGTGAAATCAGTCCCTATACGGGGGCTTCCCACTTGGTGACTTACTCTTTCTTCAACTTGTGCTACCGGGACGGAGACATGGCAGCCCCCCGACCGGTCTCTCCCGGGGTCCCTTTTCACGTGAGTTTTCCCCTGAACGTCTTTGGGCACACCTTCAAGCGGGGTTGGCGGGTTCGGTTGTCTCTTTCCCCTTCCCTTTTTCCAACCCTGTGGCAAAGCACGGAAAACCCGATCCTCATGGTGGTGACGGGGAGGAGTCCGGATTCCCCGGCAAGCGCCCTCTCTTTGCCCGGGCGCAGACCCCGAGCCCAGGACCGGCGTCTCAAGAAGCTCCTTCCTTCCGATCCTCAGATCCTGTGCGTGGATTCCTCGGAATATGTTCCTACCGTCGAGAGCCGGAAAAGCAGGTACCTTTGCAAGGTCAAACCCATCACCAGGGGGAAGAAGAAGGGCGTCCTGGTGAGGAAGGTGACCGACAGCGGCCGGTATTGCTACGGGGGGCCCCTCCGGGACCTGTGGGTGGACCAGGTGTCCCAGGAGAATTTCCGCATCTTCCACGACGATCCCCTGTCCATGACGGGGCTCACCGCGTCCCGGACCAGCATGAAAAGGGCCGGAGAGGGAGGGGAGTGGAAGATCAAGCTCAAGACCGCCACCCGCGTATGGACGGAAAAAGATTCCTCGGGAAAGTACTTTTTCCGCTACACGGCCACCATCAAGACGTTCATCGCCAATGCCCGGGGTGAATTCGAACCCTTCGAGCACAAGACCGTAAAAGGATCCATTCCCCGTTTGTGGGTATGAGGGAATTTCTCGAGACAGGTTTCCCCCCCGACCTCCGATTCTTCAGGTGGGCGGATCCAGGCAGGCGCCCTCGATCTTTCGCGCGGACCGCTTCCACACAAGGGGGACGTTTCCTGCAAATCCTCGCAATCCGGAGACCACCGGCCTCCGGGAGGTTGCATTCCTTCCGGGGCCGGACTTTTCACCCGTCATGAGAACCTCTGCCCGGAAGAACTCCCCGCCCGGCGGCAGAAAATGCTCGGCGATCCTGCAGAAATTTCCGCCTTGCCTCCCCGATTCGTGGCGACCTCCTCATTCACACTCTTTACAAATAGCCGATAACACAACATAAACAATTGCACGCAAGGGCCGGCATCCGGGTTGCTTTGTACCGGGTCGACCCACAGGTCGATTCGGAAACCCCTCAGACGAGGATGCGGTATGCAAACCAATCATCTCAATGCGGGCCGACTGCTCATGGGGGTCTTGTCCAACGAGCACGGAAAATTGGGGAGCAAGATCCTGGACGCCCAGTTTTCCTTTTCCAGGGAGTTGGATGCCCAAAACCAGGAGAAGATGTTCGTCCTGGGCTCGAATCCTTCGTCCATGCGGGGAAACGATGCGGCCTTGGAGATGTTCGCGGCCGGTACGGGTGATTCCCAAAGGGAACCGGTTCAGCCCGCAGGGACCGCGAAACCCGTTGCAGGCGGGAGCTGCAACGGAGGGGTTGTCGTCCTTTCCCATGCGGGTCCGGAAACCCCGGTCGAGCCGCCTGAAAAGGCCGCCCCCGAAACAGAGGCCCTGGAGCGGGCCCTTCCCCGCAAGCCCACAAGAATTTCCCGGGAGCGGGTGAAAGAGGCACTCTATTTCACGAATCCCACGGCTTCGGAAAAGATCATGGCGCATCTCCAGTTGCCTGCGGAGGCAAGAAAGGCCTGCAAGGATGCAGCCGATTCCCAGGGGATGCTTTCCTATAAGGACCTCCTGTCGATCCTCCAGGCGCAGAAGACTCCCCGGGAGCGCCTCGATGGGAAAGAGCCGGAAGTGTCGGCTCGGAATGTGCGACTGCTGTTGGACTCCCTCCAGTACAAATCCCCGACGGGCACCCCGGTGTCGTGTAAGATCCAGCCCTTGATGAAGGAATCCTACAACCTTCAGGAGTTCGTGGAGCTCCTGGACCGGGTGGTTCGGCAGGTGCACCGGGAGAGGTCCAAAACGGAGGCCCTTTCCCTGCAAAGTGTGCCCCCGGCAACCGGATTGACGGAAGGCTCCTCCGCAATCGGATCGGTGTCCGACCTGGTCCGGGCCGATCACGTGGAAAGAATGTCCGACACCCGACTGCCGTCCTTTTGCCTGAATCAAGAGCCTTTGAGGGGGCTTCGGGCAAAGACGGTCGACGGACCGGCAGTCCCAGCCTCTGACTTGAAGGACGGCGACCGGGGGTCCGAGTCGGCCGTGTCGGTCGAAACCCCTGAGAGGAAGGAGGCCGACCAGGTTTCCCGAGTCCCGAAGGATTCGGACCAATTTCCCGGACTTCCGATTTCGGGGGAAGAGGAGTCCTTCCGGGGATGGCTGGGGGACCGGAGAGGGAGTGAGGACCGGGGTTCTCATCCCCAGGGATCATTGCGCGGGTTGTCGGGTCAGGAAGCAGTCTCCCGAAGGTCGGTTCTTCCCGGCGTGCCGGAAACCTTTGCTTCGCTTGCCGCCATGGACCTTTCGGGAAAGGACGCGGAAAGCACGCCGGGGCATCAGGGACCCCCTCCCTCGTCGCCTTCGGTGCAAACGGTGGAAACAGCGGGGGACCGGCCGTTTTCTTCCCATAAGTCTCCTTCCACAACCGAGGGAAGCGACTCCCGGGTCCAGCCCGCCCCAGAACCCGGGCAAGGGTTTTCCCATCAGTTTGACGGGGCGGGTGGGGATGCCGCGGGGAAATTCGGTCGTTCGATCAAGGACTCTCCTTCCCCCGGCATCACGGATAAAAGGACGAGGGACATCGATCTTTTCGAGGTGGAGAGGACGGTTCCCGAATCCCAACGGCCTCGGGAAGGGACAGGGGCGCAGAGCGGAGGCTCGAGGCTGTCCGACTTGCTGGTGGGAAGTGAGAGGGAGGGCGAGGAGCTTCGTGTGACGGAAAGGATGGTCTCCATGGCCGAGGCAATTGGCGAGAGCTCCCGGCGGGTTCAGGGAAGACCCGGGCCGATCGGTCCTCTTTCGGAAGCGGTCCCGGCGGGTTCGGAGCGATCCCGGTCCGAGATGCGCGGGACGAGAATGCCGCTTTCGGAGGCCCGGGAAATTCGTTCCGAGTCGGAGCGGCCTCGATACAAGTTGACCATGGAAAAAGTGCCGGTTCCGGAAGCAACGGATGCAGGGGCGAACGAACAGGTCCTCGAGGGCGAACCGAACCGGCTTCCGGTCCTCGAGAAGGCCGTTCCCGGGGAAGAACCGTCGAATGGGGACCAATCCGAAGGGTTCCAGTGGAAGTCGATCTGGCGGAGGTTCACGGCCAGGTCCCCCCGACCTCTCGAGCCGGCTGCCTCGGCTTTCAACTCGGACTCGGCCGATACCCAGGAAACAACGGGGCGTGAGGGCTCAAGTCCCGAAACCAACGGGAGATTCCCTTCCGAGGACACGTCGGCTCGTTTTTCGGCTCATGAAACCAAGCCCTCTCCATCGGTCTCTCCCACTCAAAGCTCCGAGCCGTGGGAGGGGCCGGGCATTTCTCGAGACGGGTTCGTTCAGCAGCTGCGGGGGGGGACTCCGGAGGCCGCGGCTCCCGCATCCTCGGATGAAACCGGGCACCTGTCCTTGCGCGACGCTTCCTGGCCTCGAGGCTTGGCCCATGAGTTCAAAGAATTGACCACTCGGAAAGGAAACCACCTGACCCTCGAGCTCGAGCCCAAAGACCTGGGCCGCCTCACCTTGACCGTCGAGACGGACCGGAATCACGTGACCGCCTGGGTGTCCACGGAAACGGAACAGGCCCGGCTCCTTCTCTCCCAGCACACCTCGGAGCTTCGGCAATGCATGCAGGAACAAGGGCTGTTGCTGGGGGAATTCTTTGTGGGAGTGAAGGATCAAAAGGGCCACGGGACCCTTTACCGTCAAGGCCGGTCCGCTAAGAAGGTTGCGGAATTGGGGGGGAAAACCGCCAAAGGATACGGAAAGGAAATCGCTTCAAAGACCCATGTGTACGGGGTTCGAAGCGGCGATCAACTCCTGAGCGTTGTCACTTAGTCCATGGAGCTCGGAATTTCGAAGAAAGAGACGGGAGCGTTCCAATGTCGATCGTAACGAATCAGGTGACGGGAGGGTTTGCCGGGGGGAATGTGACGCAGTCGGCAAAAAGCACTCTCTCTGACATGAATTCCTTCCTGCTCATGTTCACCACGCAGCTCAAGTACCAGGATCCTTCCAATCCCCTGGAATCCTATGAACTGGCATCGCAGCTGGCCCAGTTCAGCACGGTGGAGAAACTGACGCAGCTCAACGAGAACGTAAAACTCCAGCAAACCCAGCTTGCCTCCATCAATAGCGCTCAGAGGGAGGACATGATCGGCAAGGAAGTCGTGGGATCCGACAACAAGATCCACCTGGCGGACGGCCAGTGCTCCAAAGCCTCTTATCAACTGGGCTCTGCCGCACAGCAGGTGAAGGTCGTGGTTCGGGATGCCGCAGGACAGGCGGTGCGCACCATGGACCTGGGAAGTCTCCAGGCGGGGCGCTACGATCTACAGTGGGACGGCCGGAACGATGCGGGCGAGATGATGCGGAACGGAAGCTACCAGTTCAGCGTGGAAGCCGTGGACGCCAACGGCAATGTCGTGGATGCCTCCACGAGCGTTTCCGGAAAGGTCTATGCCTTTCGAATGGTGGAAGGGGTTCCGTACCTGGTTCTGGACAGCCAGGACGGCGTGACGCTGGCCATCGGCAGCGTTACGGAGGTTCACCAGGAGGCGAAAGAATCGATTCTTTCCTTGGAGAATCCAATCATATCTTTGAGTTAAGTTCACACCTTGAGAAGAGAAGGAGACGAAGATGGGGATCAATCAGGCAATGTTCAACGGACTCAGTGGGTTGAACGGCTACAGTTCGGCCATTTCCGTGGTGAGCGACAACATCGCCAATGCCAACACCACGGCATTCAAATCCAACAGCATTCAATTCGGGGACATGGTGAACAGCTATTATTCCATTTTCGCCAGCGGCACTCAGGGTGCCGGGGTCGGCGTACAGGTCATGGGCTTTGCCACGGACTACGCCCAGGGAACCCTTCTGGATACCTCCAAGTGGTCGGACCTGGCCATGAGCGGGGAAGGATTCTTCACCGTTGTGGATCCCGTCAGCAGCAAGACGTTCTACACCCGGGACGGCAGTTTCCATCTGGACAGGGACGGCTACCTGATCAACAATCACGGCTATCGCGTCCAGGGCTATGACCCTGCCGGGACCCTGGGAGACATCCAGATCGCCAATCCCACGGACTACATCAGTATCCGGGTGGAAGGGAACGGGGACATCGTTGCCGTGGATGACACGGGGACGGACAACACCCTGTACACCTTGGGGCTCAAGAGCTTTTCCAACAAGGACGGCCTGGTTCGAAACGGGGGGAATCTTTACATCACCGGCCCCGAAATCGGCCAGACCTTCGACAATGCCACCAACCCCGAGATTTTCGGCCTGGTCAACGACTTTTCCCTGGAAGGCTCCAACGTGGACCTGGCAAGGCAGATGGTGGACATGATCATCTACCAGGCCAGCTATAACGCCAATTCCAAGACCATCACCACCAGCAGTCAGATGATTGACACCAGCATCAACATGGTTCGGTAGTTTTTCAGAAGGCGGGATCGGTTCCCGGGGGGCACCCGGGATCGCTCCCGCCGTTCCGGGAATATCGGGGAGGGGTCCATGCCGGGCGCCTCCCTGCTTTTTTCTTCCGCTACAGCTCGGGATGGGTCAACTCCTTGACTCTCCTCTCCCTTCCCTCGCCCCCCCGAGGGCGGCCCTCTTTCCCACCTTGCATCCGCGCGCTCCGGAGGCTTCAAATGCCCGGATCCCCCGTGGCACATGGTTTGCTTCCTGGCGGAGGGGAGCCCGATGGGTGGGCTGGACGGTCCGGGAGCATGGACGGCTAAGCCCGAACCGGGTCCCGTCGTTGGGCTCGTCGAATGGGGCACAAGCGGATCATTGCCGTGGCAAGGCGGGGAAAGGAGCTCTCGAGACAATGGCTGCGAAAAAGGGCGCTGGGGAGGAAAAGGGGGGTGAAGGAGGGAAGAAGGGGTCTTCCCTCATGAAGATCATCCTTCTTGCCGTAATTCTGGGTCTTCTGGGCGGAGGCGGCTACTTCGGATATGTGAAGTTTGTGAAGGGTCCGTCCGATGCGGAAGCGGCGAAACCACAGAAGCAGGAAAAGATTATCTGTGAACTCGAGCCGTTCCTGGTGAATCTGGCCGATGTGGGAGGCAAGCGCTACCTGAAGGTGACCCTCAAGCTGGAAGTGAACAATCCGCTGGTGCCCGCGGAGGTCACCACCCGCGGCTTCGAGGTGCGGGACTCGATCCTGATGCTTCTTTCCGGCAAGGAATACAACGACATAGCCAGTTCGGGAGGAAAGATCACCCTGAAGCGGGAGATCATCTCTCAGTTGAACCGGATCCTGAAACAAGGGCAGATTCGGGAAGTGTACTTCACGGATTTCATTGTTCAGTAAGCGAGGAACGGGGAGCCCATGGAGAAGATCCTTACCCAGGAGGAAGTGGATTCCCTACTTCGGGGCCTTTCCAACGGGGAGGTCGAGACCAAGCAGGTCCAGGAGGAGGAATCCGGCGGGATACGGCGCTACGATCTGACAAGCCAGGATCGCATCATACGCGGCCGAATGCCCACCCTGGAGATCATCAACGATCGCTTTGCCCGGGTGCACCGGGTGGCCTTGTCCAGCGCTTTGAGGAGGCTGGTGGACATTACGGTCACTCAGACGGAAATGATCAAGTTTGGGGAATTTGTGCGCACCCTTCCGGTTCCCACCAGCCTTCACGTGCTCAAAATGGAACCCATGCGCGGTCATATCCTCCTGGTGGTGGAAAGCCGTCTCATCTTCAACCTCGTGGACTGCTTCTTCGGGGGTACGGGTCGAAGCAACTTCAAGATCGAGGGCCGCGACTACACCTCCATTGAACATCGAGTCATCCACAAGGTGGTACAGGGGGTCCTCAAGGACCTCGATCACGCGTGGAAGCCGGTCATCAACATCAGTTTCCAGTTCGTTCGATCCGAAGTGAACCCGCAGTTTGCCACCATTGTGCCTCCCTCGGACGTGGTGATCGTGGTGCACTTCGAGTTGGAGCTGGATCGCATGATCGGCAAGATGATCCTTTGTCTTCCCTACTCCACCATCGAACCCATCCGTGCCAAGCTTTGTGCCAGCTATCAAAGCGATCAGCTGGAAGTGGATGTGGGCTGGATCGAACGCTTCAAGAAACGACTGTGTGAAGTGGGGGTCGGTGTCAACGCGGAGTTGGGCAAGACCTGGATCAAAGGTCGGGACCTGTTGCACCTGGAAGTGGGAGACGTTTTGATGTTGGACCAGGACGTGGATGAACCCCTGGTGGTGCGGGTGGGCGGCATCCCGAAGTTTAAGGCTTTTCCCGGTACATCCAAAGGCAATATGGCGTTCCGGGTGACGGAGACCATCAATCCCCCGGGCTTCTGATCGGCGTTGCGGCCCGACGGACGACGACCCGCCGCAAGCACTCGGGGTACGGACGGGAGATCAAGTCCCGGCCCCACATTCCACAGGTTGCCGTCGGCTTGAGGCCGACCGCAGGCGGGCGTACTCGGGAACGGCCGCCGGGTGTGGGTTCGAGCAGGGAATTTACCCAGGAAAAAGGTAGGAGTGATCCATGGCCGCGAAAGCACACGATGAAATGAACCCTCTCAATCCTCCCCCGGTGTCCCCGGAGAAGGGGGCCGCTCAGTTTCCCGGTCTCGATCAGGACGCCACGAGGAGGGCTGCGGTGAGAGACATGGAGTTTCTTCTGGATATTCCCCTGGAGATTTCGGTGGAGCTGGGCCGAACGACCATGATCATCAACGAGCTTCTCCAACTGGGCCAGGGATCCGTGGTCGAGCTGAACAAGCTTGCGGGGGAGCCCTTGGAGATCTTGGTAAACAACCGGCTCATCGCCCGGGGGGAGGCGGTGGTCATCAATGAGAAGTTCGGAGTTCGCATTACCGACATCGTCAGTCCCATCGAGCGGGTTCAGCAACTGGCGTAGGGCTCGAAATCAAGGGGGAAAAGGCAAGGTTTCCCTCCGGAGGAGGAAGGTCGTCCGCCCGTGGGGTCGAACGGAGGCAGGTGCAGTGGCCATGGAGACTATGTGGGATCTGGGAGCGCAAGCGGTCCGGGTGGCCGTCAGCTTGGGGATCGTGCTGTCGGTGCTGGGGGCCGTGTTTTACGGGATTCGGGCCTTTGGAAAGAAGGTGCGGGGAACGGGCGCCGATCCTTGGATCAAAATCCAGGCCCAGCACCCGCTGGGACTCAAGCACAATCTGCTCCTGGTGCGCGTTCAGGAGCAACTCTTTCTCCTGGGACTTTCTCCCCAGGGAATCCACTTCCTGACATCCGTTCGGGAGACTGCCGGAAACCCGGGCGGTTCCGCTGCGGACGGAGCGGAAAATCCATGAGCCCGCCCGAGAGCGGTCCGGGGGCACGGCGGGCCGGGAGGAACAGAGTCGGGAACCGTCGCTCCCCCTGGGGGAAAGCGGTCCTGATAGTCCTGGCCGTTCTGACGGTCCAGTCCATGGCTTGGTGCTGGGCCGCCGATCTTCGCCTTCCGGGACTCCGGGTGGACCTGGACAACGCCGGCGGTCCCCGCGAGCTGTCGGGGATTCTCACCGTGGTCTTGCTCCTCACGGTGGTGTCCCTGGCCCCGGCCATCTTGATCATGACGACCTCCTTCACCCGGTTGGCCGTTGTTTTCTCCTTTCTTCGCCACGCCCTGGGAACCCAGGGGTCTCCCCCCAACCAGGTGATCATCGGGCTGTCCCTGTTTCTCACCTTTTTCATCATGCAGCCCGTGTGGCAGAAGATCCACCAGGAAGCCGTCGTTCCTTACCAGCGACAGGAAATCTCCGGAGACGAGTTTCTCAAAAGGGGACTGAAGCCTCTCCAGGACTTCATGCTCAAGCAGACGCGAAAACAGGACCTGGGCCTCTTCGTCTCCCTCTCCCAGCAGGAAAAGCCCGCGAATGCCGAAGCCCTTCCCATCACCACGGTCATTCCCGCCTTCGTCATCAGTGAGCTCAAGACGGCGTTCCAGATCGGGTTTCTCCTTTACCTCCCCTTCCTCATCCTGGACATGGTGATTGCCAGCATCCTCCTTTCCATGGGCATGATGATGCTGCCCCCCATCATGATCTCACTGCCCTTCAAGCTCATGCTTTTTGTCCTCGTGGACGGCTGGAACCTGATGATCGGGTCTCTCGTAAAAAGTTTCCATTAGGGTGCAATGCCTATGTCGACCGAAGCGGTGCTCGGAATTGCCAGACAAGCCCTCGAGACCATGCTCACCGTGAGTTTGCCGGTGCTTGCCCTGAGCCTTGTGGTGGGCCTGATGATCAGCATCTTCCAGGCGGTGACTCAGATCCAGGAGATGACCATCACCTTTGTTCCCAAAATCGTGGTCACGTTCCTTTCCCTCCTGCTTTTCGGCGCCTGGATGATCGGGAGAATCACGGACTTCACCCGGGAGGTATTTCAACTGATTCCGCAATGGATTCATTAGATTTTCTCCGCCTCGCGGGTCCGCATCTTCACGGGATGAAGCCATGCTGAACCTTTCAATTCCCTCGGTCGAGATTCGGGTCCTGCTGGCCATCGTTCTTCGCCTGAGCATTGTCTTTGTGATGCTTCCCTTTTTCGGCGGAGTCCAGGTCCCGAGAACCATCAAGATCTTTGCGATCCTGGCCCTCTCGGCCATGATCTATTTTCTGCCGGGAACGGCATTGAAGCCTTTGAGCCTCGATCCCATCGAGCTGGTCCGGGTGGTGATGGGCGAATTCGTCTTCGGGGTCGTTCTGGGGTTGAGCTTGCTGATCGTGTTCGGGGCCTTCCAGTTGGCGGCGGAGATGATCAGCTTCCAGATGGGCTTCGGATTCGCCCAGGCCGTGGACCCTCAAAGCGGGACCCAGGTTCCGTTGGTGAGCGGATGGTTCCAGGTGGTGGCCATGCTGATCCTTCTCAGTTCGAACGGCCATCACGTGATCCTCAAGGCTCTTGTGGAGAGCTTCACCCGGGTCCCCGTCGGGGGATTCGTCCTGGGGGCGGACACCGTCCAACAGGTGTTGGGCTTCTCCGTGCAATTGTTCGTCTTGGGCATGAAGATCGCCGCCCCGGTGACCATTTCCATCCTTTTGGCCCACATGGGACTCGGGCTGATCAACAAATTTGCTCCCCAGATCAATATCCTGGTGGCCAGTTTTCCCGTCACGATCCTGGTGGGCTTTCTCCTGTTGGGGGCCTCGGTTTCCGTCTGGGGGATCGCCATGCGGGACTCCTTGCTGAGGTTCTCCCAGGTGCTCCGGGTGTTCTTCCAATGAAGCTCCCGGGGGGATTCGGACAAAAGATTGACTCGGTTTCGCGATTTTTGACGATGTAGGAACGGCCGGTGGCAAGCAGCCAGGAGAAAACCGAAAAGCCCAGTTCCAAGAAGCTGGGCCAGGCTCGAAGCAAAGGCAGGGTGGCCAAGAGCACCGAGCTCAATCACCTGGTGGTGATGGGCCTGGGGGGCTTCGTCCTCCTCCTGAGCTCCCCGGCCATTCTCGACCATTACCGGCAGATGCTTCACGGCCTCTGGGCGTCGGGATTCCGGACTCCCTGGAGCGAAGCGCTCTTTTCCCAGATGGTCTCCACCCTTTTCCTGATGATAGCCCCGGTGGTCGTCACCTGTCTGTTTGCGGGCGTGGTGATCAACCTGTTTCAACTGAAGGGCGTGATCCTGGCCTTCAGCATTCTGAAGCCGGACCTGTCCAAGATCAACCCCCTGGGCGGATTCGGGAGATTCTTTTCCCTTCGTTCCCTCCTGGAGCTGGCCAAGTCGTGCATCAAGGTGTTCATCATCGGCTATGTCATCTATGGGGCCCTCAGGTCCGAAACCGAGCAGATCGCGGCCCTCACCCACCTGGACGTGAGAGACATCCTGGCGGTTTTCGGCAGCCTTGCCTGGAAGGTCTTCGTCCGGGTGTGCGGGGTGATGCTGATCCTGAGCGTCCTGGATTTCGGCTACCAGAAATGGCAATACCTGCGGGACTTGCGAATGACCAAGCAGGAAACCAAGGAGGAAAACAAGCAGTCCGAAGGAAATCCGCAGATCAAGGGTCGGATTCGGTCCATCCAGCGGAACCTGGCCCGTCGGCGAATGATGTCCGCCATTCCCCAGGCCAGCGTGGTCGTCACCAATCCCACCCATTTTGCCGTGGCCCTGCTGTACAACTCCGAAATGGAGGCGCCCCGGGTGGTGGCCAAGGGGTTGGATCACCTGGCCCTGCAGATCATCAAGATCGCCCGGTACCACGGGGTGCCCGTGGTTCAGAATCCGCCTTTGGCACGTGCTTTGTATCAGCAGGTTAAGCTCGAGGAAACCATCCCGGTAAACCTCTACAAGGCCGTGGCCAAAGTGCTTGCCTATCTCTACCAGAGAAGGAAACAGAAAGCCGGTTAGGAGTCTCCATGGCAGTGGCAACGGAAGCGTCAAAACCCATACTGCAGAGGTTAGGGTCCATTTCCGACAGCGATGCCGTCATGGGCATCGGGATCGTGATCATCTTGTCCGTGATGTTGTTGCCCATGCCTGCTCCGATGCTGGACGTCTTTCTGGCGGCCAACCTGGGAGTGGCCCTCACCATCATCCTGACCACGGTATACGTGGTCCGGGCGGTCGAATTCACCATTTTCCCGTCCCTGCTTCTCGTCACCACCCTTTTTCGCCTCTCCCTGGCCGTGGCCAGCACCCGGCTGGTGCTCCTGCACGGCCACGAAGGGACCACCGCGGCCGGCAGGATCATTCATGCCTTTGGAAACTTCGTGGTGGGCGGGAACTACGTGGTGGGATTGGTGATGTTTGTGCTCCTGGTCATCGTGAACTTCATGGTCATCACCAAGGGCACGGAGCGGATTTCGGAAGTGGCGGCACGGTTCACCCTGGACGCGATGCCCGGAAAGCAGATGAGCATCGATGCGGACCTGAACACCGGCATCATCACCGAGACGGAGGCTCGAAGCCGCAGGGAAATGATTGCCCGGGAGGCCGAGTTCTCCGGGGCCATGGACGGGGCCAGCAAGTTCGTACGAGGGGACGCCATCGCCGGCATTCTCATCACCGTCATCAACATCCTGGGGGGGTTGGCCATCGGGGTTCTCCAGAACGGCATGAGCCTGGTGGGGGCCATGATGAACTACACTCTCCTCACCGTGGGGGACGGACTGGTGACCCAGATTCCCGCCCTGGTCATTTCCACCTCGGCCGGCATTCTCGTCAGCAAGGCGGCTTCGGATTCGGGCATGGGCACGACCTTCAGCAAGGTTTTTCGCATGCAGCCCCGGCCCCTGGGCATTACTGGAGGCATGTTGATCTTTTTGGGGATTCTGCCGGGGTTTCCCGCCTTGCCGCTGTTCGGGGTGGGAGGGGTCCTGGTGGCCGCGTCGCTGCTGCTGCAAAAGGGGTCTCAGCCCCTCGACGGAGGCGGGGACGAGGAAGGTGCCGAGAGAGATCGCCCGGAGGAAGTCGCAAAGCTGCCCCCCTTGCCCGACGTCCTCGAGCTGGAAGTGGGATACGGACTGATTCCCCTGGTGGACGAATCCCAGGCCGGAGACCTGCTGGCCCGCATCAAGGCCATTCGACAGCAGCTGGCCCTCGAGTACGGCATCATCGTGCCCGCCCTGCACATACGGGACAACCTGCAGCTGAGGCCCGCCGAATATCGGCTTCTCTTGCGCGGCAACGTGGTTGCCCGAGGTGAACTGGTCCTGGGCCACTCCCTCGCCCTCAGTTCGGGAGAGGTGAGCGAAACGGTGGACGGAATCCCCACCAAGGATCCCGCTTTCGGACTGCCTGCCCTGTGGGTCCCGGAAAACAAGAACGAAAAGGCCATTCGAGCCGGATACACGGTGATCGACATCTCGACGGTGCTGGCCACCCATCTCACCGAGCTTTTCAAGAAGCACGCGGACGAGCTCCTGGATCGCCAGACCGTTCAGCAGCTCCTGGATCACCTGGCCGAATCCCAGCCCAAACTCGTGGAGGAACTGATTCCCAACCCGCTGACGGTGGGCACGATCCAGAAGGTCCTCCAGAACCTCATCCACGAGCAGGTTCCCATCCGGGACCTCCAGACGATTTGTGAAGCTTTGGCCGACCATGCCGGGATTTCCCGGGACCCCGACATCCTGACGGAATATGTGCGACAGGCCCTGGCCCGCACCATCACGAGGCCCTTCATGGACGACAACGGCAGGATTCACATCCTCACCCTGCATCAACCCCTCGAGGACCAGCTGGTCCGCAGCGTTCAGAAATCGGACCAGGGGTCGTTTCTGGCCCTGGATCCCGGGTTCCTCCATCAGCTCATCCAGGGGGTGGGGGCGGAAACCCGGAGGTTGGCGGGAAAGGGGCATCATCCCGTGATCCTTTGTTCCCCCATGGTCCGTCGCCATTTGAAAAAGCTCCTGGATCGATTCATGCCGGAAGTGGCCGTGATCAGTCACAGTGAGCTGGGGCACACCCTGGAGATCCAGTCGGCGGGGATGATCCGCATGGACCAGGCGGCATGAGGGGGGAAGAAATGAGAGGCTTCCGGGTTCCATGTCTTTGGGAAGGGTAGGGATCAAGCATGCAGGTTAAGACGTTTCGCGCTCCAACCATCGGTCAGGCCCTGGAACAGGTGAAAAGGGAGCTGGGACAGGACGCCATCATCCTGGGCAACCGGAAGGTGGCGCTGTCGGCCGAGGAGTCCGTGGTGGAGGTCATGGTCGCTCTGGAGCGGGAGGCCGAAGTGTCCCAAGCCTCCAACGAATCCATGCGCAACGGCATTGAAGAGATCAAGGGGCTCCTGTCCCTGCTGATCTCTTCCAAGGATACCTTTGCCCGGCTTCAGCTCGAGCAACCGGTCACCGAGCTCTACCATAGCCTGCTCACCCGCGGACTGGATGAAAAACAGACCTTTCTTCTCTTGAAGAAAGCGCTCCGGCAGGTCCAGGGAAATCCCCACGAGAAAGAGCGGATCGCCGATGCTTTTCGGGCTCAGCTGGCGGAAAAGATCCGGACCTGTCGGCCCTTTGCGGGGAGCTTCCTCCACGCCGACGAACCCCAGCTCTATGCCTTTGTGGGGCCTACGGGGGTGGGGAAGACGACCACCCTGGCCAAGTTGGCCGCGCATCTAAAAATCAAGCGCAGGCTGGATCCCGCCGTCATTTCCCTGGACACGTACCGAATCGGGGCCGTGGACCAGCTGAGGACCTATGCCGACATCCTGGCGATCCCCCTCGTGGTGGCCCAATCGAGGGAGGAGTTTCACCAGGCGGTGGAGCGCCTTCGCGGTCATCCCATTTTGCTGGTGGACACCATCGGCAGGAATTTTCTGAGAAAACAGCATGTTGCCGATCTTGCCGGAACCCTGGGTGGCAGTCGGCAGGTGCATTCCTTCCTGGTATTGAATGCCACGGCCAAGGATGAAGACTTGAAGCAGACCATCCAACATTTTCGGCCTTTGGATCCCCACAGTTTGATTTTCACCAAACTGGATGAAACCATGAGCCATGGATGCATTGTGAATCAGCTCCTTCGTTTCCCCTACGGTGTGTCCTACCTGGGGATCGGGCAGCGGGTTCCCGAGGACATCGAGGCGGCCACCCACAAACGGCTCCTTTCCCTTCTCATTCCCTCCGGGAATGGCTCTTCAAGAAAGGAATGAAATGGATCAAGCAGTAAGTTTGCGCGAGAGGAAAGCGGGTCCCATCGCCTGGAGCAAAAAGAGCTTGCGGATTGCCGATCCGCAGGGGCCCCTCGTGCGGGTGTTGAGCGTGAGCAGCGGGAAAGGAGGGGTCGGCAAGAGCAGCATCGTGGTGAACCTGGCCGTGGCCTTCGCTCAGTTGGGCAAGAAAGTGCTCATCATGGATGCCGACCTGGGGTTGGCCAACATCGACGTCCTCCTGGGCCTCACACCCAAGGAAAACATCGCCCATGTCCTCGAAGGCAAACGACAACTCAGGGAAGTCATCATCAACGGACCCGGAGGCGTCCGGATCATGCCCGCAAGCTCCGGTGTGCAACAGTTGACCCGGCTTACGGACGAACAAAAGCTCCTCATGCTGGAAATGCTCGACGAGCTCGAGTCCGAGATCGACATCTTTCTGGTGGATACCGGTGCCGGGATTTCCGATACGGTGCTCTACTTCAACCTGGCCGCCCAGGAAAAAATCGTTGTGATCACCCCGGAGCCCACTTCCCTCACGGACGCCTACGCCCTCATCAAGGTGCTCTACACCCGATACGGAGAGCGCCATTTCCGGGTGCTGGCCAACTTCGTGGAGGATGAAAAGGCGGGCAAGGGAATCTTCGCCAAGATCAGCACAGTTGCGGATCATTTCCTGGATGGGATCTCCCTGGACTATATCGGGTCGATTCCCCGCGATCCCAATGTTCCCCGGGCGATCCTGCAGCAGAGACCCCTGTTGCATGCCTTTCCCCGCAGTGCTGCAGCCCGGGCCTTTTTGAGCCTTGCGGAGAGGATTCGGAAGAGTCCCCCGCACCAGAACAACGGGAATGTGCAGTTCTTTTGGAAACGCCTGCTGCAAGTCTAACAGCCGGAGAAATGTTGAAGGCCCTATGACACAGAGATCCTATCCCGCCCGGAACGCTTACGGTACTGCGAGGTTCGACAGTTCCCCCGCCGTGCCGGACAAGGAACGCATGATCCTCCAGCATTCGGACCTGGTGAAATACATGGCCCTGCGATTGGTCTCCCGTCTTCCCAACAACATCCAGGTGGACGACCTTTACAATGCCGGGATCATCGGGCTCATCGACGCCATTGACAAGTTCGATCCCGGTCAGGGGATCCAGTTCGAAACCTATGCCAAGATCCGCATTCGTGGAGCCATGCTCGATGAGATTCGTTCTATGGACTGGGTCCCTCGGTCTCTGCGTCAGAAAAGCAGCGAACTGGAAAGGACCTGCCTGGCCCTCGAACAACGTCTCGGCAGAGACGCCTCGGATGAGGAAATTGCCGATCAGCTCGGGATTTCCATGGAGTCCTATTTCAAGCTCCTGGATGAGATCAAGGGCATTTCCATCCTTCCCGAGGACATCCATGATGCCTTCCAGGAAAACCGGGGGAGCGCCTTCCTTGCCACGGAATCCGACGAATTGTTCCGGCTGATTCACCAGAAGGAACTGCGGGCACATCTCGCCGAAGCCATCCGTTCCCTCTCGGAAAAGGAGCAGCAGGTCCTGGCCCTTTACTACTACGAAGAGCTGACCATGAAAGAGGTGGGAGCGGTTCTGGGGTACACCGAATCGCGCATTTCCCAAATCCACACCAAGGCCGTTCTTCGTTTGCGCACCCGGCTGGCTCGAAAGCTGCGCCGGGAGGATCTGCCCGAATACCTGGAACCCCGGGAGGCGGTGGTGTGACAAGGGAGGATTGAAGAATGG
>JARKQW010000343.1 GCA_029974695.1 Syntrophobacteraceae bacterium
CCAACTGAGGCAGGCCCAGAAGATGGAGGCCATCGGCACCCTGGCGGGAGGAATCGCCCACGATTTCAACAACATCTTGGGGGCCATCCTGGGCTATACCGAAATGGTTCTCTACAAGTTGTCCCAGGAGGATCCCCTCCGGCCCGATCTCCTCCAGGTCTTTCAGGCGGGACACCGGGCCAAGGAACTCGTGCGGCAGATCCTGACCTTCAGCCGCCAGTCGGAACAGAACCGGAATCCTTTGGACATCGCCCCTATCGTCAAGGAAACCCTCAAGCTTCTCCGGGCTTCCATTCCCAGTACCATTGAAATTCGGCAGGAAGTGGGGGAACGAATCGGCAGAATCATGGGAGATCCCACTCAGGTCCACCAGGTCGTCATGAACCTGTGCACCAACGCCGCCTACGCCATGCGGGAAGCGGGCGGGCTCCTGGAAGTGGGGCTCGAACGGGTGGCGTTTCCCCAACGCGCGTCCGTGCCCCACCCCAGGTTGGAACCGGGGGTCTATGTGCGGTTGACCGTTCGCGACTCCGGGGTCGGAATGGAGCCCGCCACGGTAGAGCGCATTTTCGAGCCGTATTTCACCACCAAGCCCAAGGGAGAAGGAACCGGTCTGGGGCTTTCGGTCGTCCACGGGATCGTCCGGGGCTACGGCGGGGTGGTTACCGTGGAAAGCGAGCCCGAGGAAGGGTCCACCTTTCGGGTCTATTTCCCGCAGATCGACGGGGAGAGCGAGGAACTCCAGGAGGTGCAGCCCTCGATTCCCGGAGGGTCCGAACGGGTGATGTTCGTGGATGACGAGAGATCCCTCACGATTTTGGGGAAGAAGATGTTGGGACATCTGGGGTACGAGGTGGTGGCGTTGACGAGCAGCGTGGAAGCTCTCGAGTATTTTCGATCCCACCGGGATTCCGTGGACCTGGTCATCACCGACCTCACCATGCCTCACATGACGGGAGATGTGCTGGCCCGGGAAATGATGTCCATCCGGCCCGGCATTCCCATCATCTTGTGTACCGGTTTCAGTGACTCCATGTCGGAAGACAAGGCCAGGAGGATGGGTTTGCGGGATTTCATCACCAAGCCCCTGATCATGAAGGACCTGGCCAGAACCATCCGAAGGGCCCTGGATTCCGTGTGATGCGAAGTTGCACTCAAGCCGAAATCATCCATCCAAAGGATCCATCCCTTAGATCGAAATCTCCACGCAACATGTCGGAGAGACCTTGGACGCGATTTTGTGTGAAGGCCTGTCCGGAAAGCCCCCGGTTGCCTGTCCGCCGTTCGAAGACCCCCTGATACGAAGTTACATTCACGCCGAAACTGCCGTCCCGCAGGATTCAGCCATGTGCTCAAAATCTTCACGCAGCATGTCGGATCGACCTTGGGCGCAACCTGGTATGAATCGCCCCCCGGCGGTCCGTCCCCGTTCTTTTTTTACTTGACTTTCACCTTTTATACACCTACATTGCCATTGAAACCGCATCCCACGGCCGGTCGTTCCCGCAGACGGGAACGAAACCCTTCGTCCCGCAAAAAGGGGAGAAAAGGATGGCGCTCACACCCGCCCAGGAAAGAGTCTACCGTTTCTTGAAACAATACCTGCAGGAACACGGCTGTGCCCCTTCCTATGAAGAAATTCGCCGACACCTGGGGTTCCGTTCCCTCAACGCCGTCTCCAAGCATTTGAAGCAGTTGGAACAGCGGGGGGTTCTCTCCAGCCCGTGGGGGAACCGAAAACGGTCCCTGGAGCTGCTACCTTTGCGCACGGAGGCCGCATCCATTCCTTTTCTGGGCATCGTTGCCGCCGGCATTCCCATCGAAGCCGTGGAAGTCCCCGAGATGATCGAGGTGCCCGAGAGTTTCCTGGGGGGCGGCAACAATTTCGCCCTGCGGGTGAGGGGGGATTCCATGATCGAAGAAGGAATCCGGGACGGGGATATCCTGATCATTTCCAAGCAGAGTCATGCGGAACGGGGCCAGACGGTGGTTGCCCTCGTCAAGGGAGAAGCCACCGTCAAGAAATTCCATCCTTACGGTCCGGAGGTGGAGCTGATGCCCGCAAACAGCCAGATGAAGCCCATCCGTGTTCCGGCCGGGGACGTGGAGGTGGTGGGAATCGTCGTGGGACTGCTGCGCCACTATCGTTCCCGCTCCGTCCGGTCCGTGCGGGAGTGAGAGCCGTTCAAAGAAACCCCCATGGAACGACGGATTGTATGCCTGGAGATCCCCGATTTTTACGCCGCCTTGGAGGAGTTGCGCAGCCCGGAGCTTCGCAGGGTTCCCCTGGCCCTGGCGGGGCCCGGACCCCGGGCCCTCATCCAGGGGGTCAACCGTCTTGCCCGGGAGGAAGGTCTTCGGGAAGGGATGGTCCTTTCCCGTGCCCAACGGTCTTGTAGAAAGCTTCGAGTCCTTCCTCCGGACCCTCTTTTCTACGGGGAGCAGCACGGGAAAAACCTGGATGAGCTGGGCCGCTACTCCCCTTTGGTGGAAGGAACCGTCCCGGGTCACTATTTTGTGGACCTGACGGGCACCCGACGCCTGTGGGGGCCGTCCCCGGACGCGGCCGTCATCCTCGAACGTCGGCTGGAGATGCAGCGGGGATTGAAGGCACGGGTCGGGCTCGCCTCCAGTAAGCTGGTGAGTCGGGTGGCGGCCGGGTGCGTCATTGCCGGGGACCTCGGCTGCGTTTTTCCCGGCGGGGAGGTTTCTTTCCTCGATCCCCTGCCGGTGGCGGCTCTCCCCGGGGTGGGGGTGCAGACGACTTCCCGCCTGGCCGGCTTCAATATTCGACGGATCGGCCAGCTGGCAGCCCTGTCCGTTCGAGACCTCACGGCGGTCTTTGGAACCATGGGCGTTCGCCTCTCTCAGCTTGCCCGGGGCGTGGATCCAACCCCCGTTCTTCCCTTTCGGCGAATCCCCAAGCTGGAGTTTTCCCGGAGAATGGATCGGGATGAAATCGAACGGGAGCGATTGGAAGCGGTGCTTTTCCGGCTGGTGGAAGATGCCGGATGGGCCCTGCGCACCCGGAATCGCCATCCCGGCAAAGTGGCCCTGGAGGTTCGCTATGCCGACGGAACGACGGCCCGGAGGCAGCATACCCTTGGGCCTCCTGCCCGGCAGGTGGATCGGCAGTGGTTCCGAATCCTTCGGCCGACCCTTTCCCGTCTCTTGGAGCGGCGGGTGGCCGTTCGCCGGATGAGGCTCGAGCTCTGGGAATTGGTCATGCCCCTTCGGCAGATGGAGCTTTTCCCGTGGGAGGAGGTCCCCGTCGGGGAGAGTCCGAGGTTGCAGGAAGCCCTGGACCGGGTTCGCCGGCGTTTTGGTCGGCAGGCCGTTTTTTGGGGCCTGGGGAGGACCGGGTGATGGGGCCCTTTGTGCACCTCCATGTCCATTCCCATTATTCCTTGATGCGGGGGGTCAGTTCCGTGGAAGCTTTGTGCCGGGCCGGGGCGGAGGCGGGGTTTTCCTTCCTGGCCCTCACGGACACCAACGGATTCTACGGGCTCGTCCACTTCCTGGATGCGGCTCGACGTCGGCGCCTTCGTCCCCTCGTGGGAGTATGCCTCGAGGCCCCGGGCGAATCCGCCGTTTTCCTGGCCAAAACCCCCCGGGGCTATGAGCTGCTCTGCGAACTGGTTTCCCGCCGTCACCTCGAGGCGGGGTTTTCCCTGGCGTCCCACGTTCCGGAAGCTCCCCGGGACCTCGCCCTGCTCAGTGCGGACCCCCGCCTGCTCCGGGTCCTGAGCCCCAGGGTCCAGTGTTGGGTCGAGGTCCTCCCGGGTCCCTGCGGCCGCAAAGCCCTCGAGATCTCCCGGTCCCTGGGGATTCCTCCCGTGGCCTCCAACGCCGTTCATTTCGCCCGGCCCGAAGACCATTCCCTTCACCGCCTGGTGCGGGCCATTCACTTGAACCGGACCTTGAGCACCCTCCCGGTCGAGGAGGTGGTCCAACCGGACCGGTGGTTGAAGTCCGCCGGGGAAATGGCCCGGCATTTTCCCCACTGTCCCGAGGCCCTGGCCAACA
>JARKQW010000123.1 GCA_029974695.1 Syntrophobacteraceae bacterium
GAGGGCGATGACGGCGTGCCCGTCGCGCCCGGCATCGTTCATGCGCCCGAGGTAGGGTGCCACGTAGGCCGCACCCGCCCCCGCCGCCAAAATTCCCTGAAAGGCGGCGAACACCGCCGTGATGCAGGTCCTGGTCCCCGCGGCCGCCAGCATCGAGGCCGCCTCGAACCCCTCGAGGGTGGCCGGGAGCTTCACCACCACCCGGTCGTCCAGATCCGCCAGTTGCCGTCCCCGGAGATGGAGGGCCGCCGCGTCCTCCCCCCAGCTTTGAAAAAACACCTCCCCGGCCCCCAGGTCGAACACTTGTCGAGCAAGTTCCGAAAGCCTCTCCGGGGGAACCCCGGCTTCTTTCAAAAGGTGCGGATTCGTGGTCACCCCGTGAAATACCCCGGTTTTCATGAAAGATTCGATCACGGAAACCCGGGCGGAATCGATGTAGAGCTTCATTTCCAACCTTTCCGGCCAGGACCGGGGACACGGCCGATCGCCCTTGTCCTATGGGGTTTCGCCCTTTGTCTTCCCCACCGAATCGCAGGTCCACAATCCCAGTTGTTTGCGGGCATGGAGCGTTTCTTCGGTAAACAACCGATTGTAGCCTCGACGGATTTTTCCGACCAGGTTCGCGTCGGTGCGGATTTGTTCCAGGCGACGGACGATGTCGTCCATGGGCCCCAGTTCGATTCCGATCCATCGACGCCGCTTGATTTCCGCCACCACGTAAGTGGTCCCCGAACCGCCGAAGGGATCGAAGACGAGGTCGCCCTCTTCCGAGGCCATCTCCAGAATTCGATCCATGAGCTTGACGGGCAGCTCGTTGGAACCTCTGTGCATCTTGTACTTGGAATGCCGCACGGGAGCAATATCCGTCCAGACGTCCGTCAGGTTGACTCCCCGGGGATTCATCTTGTCCTTGTACCCGCCGTAGTCGCGCAGATCCGCCTTGCACGCGGGACAAACCTCCATGGGCAGGCGATCCGGGCGGAAGGTCTTCGGCTTTTCCCCTTTGCAGAAGTACAGGAGAGAATAATGCGACGGGTAGAGCCTTCCTCGGATGGGGAGACTGTACTTGATGTCCACGGCGATCCAGTGGCGGAAGGTGAGACGGGCGTTGAGGTATCCCGCAAGGTACGTGTTCCACCGGGGGATGTTCCAGAAGAAGAGGCTGCCTCCCGGCTTGAGCAGGCGAACGCACTCGGCGGCCCAGCTTTCGCACCACTCCAAATATTTCGCCTCTTTGAGATCGTCGTTGACCCCCGAAGGATACAGCTTTTTGAGATTGAAGGGAGGATCGGCAAAAACCAGGTCGACGCTTTCATCCTCGAGGTGTTTCATGAGGGCCAGGCAGTCTCCGTGGTGGAGTTTCCCGAGGTCCGTCTTGTAGACGACGGGAGGAGGTTCCAACGGGCCGCTCGAATCTTCGAGGTCGTCGCGGAGGAGCTCGAAGACTTCCCGGGCCTTGGACCGGAGAGCCGCGAGGATCCGCCCGTCCAACACCCCCATCCGCAGCATCAGCTCCGCCGGGGAAATTCCCGCCGCGGCGCAGACCCGATCCCGGTCGGGCCCCGACGGCAGGATGTTGGCCGCATGGTAATGCCGGAGCCGGTCCACGGGCACCCGGGAAACCTCGGCAAACCGCTTCACCGCCCCCCTGTCCCCTTCCTCGATTCCCAGGGCTTTGAAGAAATCGGAACCACTCATCCGGGCATCCTCCGGCCCACCCCGCCGTGGGGGAAAGGCGGTATCGAGACGGCAAGCGAGATTCGAGTCCCCACCAATGAAAGGTCCTCCTCCCGCAAGCGGAAGGAGGACAGGATGGGAGACGGACCGGGTGCGGGCAGCAGCTCCGCGTCTGTTGCGGAAGGGATCCCCGGCACGAAATCAGGCCTGGGCGGCCAGCCCAATGGATTCCTTTTCGGTGCGGATGACCCCGGGGCCGTTTCCGGCCAGGAAATCCGCGTAGGCGTAACTGAGGCCCAGGGATTTGCTGAGGTCCTTGAGTTCCCCGGACAGCTGCGGCTGGGTAAGAAGCACCACCAGCTCGAAGGTCTTTTCCCGGGTCTGCCCGTCTTCTTCAAAAAAGACCCTCAGGCATTGGTCTTCCGTGGCCTCGATCTTGGCGACGTGGTTCTCGTGGATCTCGATTCCGTCGAGCTTTTCGAGGTCCTTTGCGAATTCTTCCCGGAAAGACGAAAGGTCGGCGGCATAAACCCGGATTTCCGCGTCCGCGAGCTTCTGGCGAACCAGGACGGCTTCGTTCACTCCGAAACACAGGGCCCTGCGGTGCATGGCGGGGGCCGCCGAACCATAAGACTGGACGAAGGCGACGCTTCGCGGGATCTCGCCGTCGTAGGGGCGAAGGACCAGGCCTGCGCTGGGACCGGATCGGCTGAGCATCCTCTCGAGCTGCAGGTCCGTAATGACATTCAGGAAAGTCCCAAACCCGAACCGACGGTCCAGTCGTTCCACGGGGCGGTCCACTCCGGCCGAAACCACCACGGCGTCCGCATCAAGATCGAAGACCTCGTCTTCCATTTCAAAGCGGATGGCTTCGGGCTTGCACTCGGCCCAGCACAGGGCACAGCCCAGGCAACGGCGGCAACTAAGGCAGCGCTTGGCTTCGAGGACCGCCCGGTCCTCGGGAAAGCCCAGCTCCACTTCCCGGTAGTTTCCCCGCCGCGCGTCCACGTCGATCTCGACATGGTGCTGGCGTGCCTTGGGAATATCCGGGAATTCGACAATGTAGCGTCCTTTCTTTTCGTACATCATGGCGACCCAACCCCTATTTTTGCCTCTTGGATTCCAGGTAACGGACGATCCCGGCGGCGGCCTTGCGGCCTCCCGCGCAGGCCCGAATGGCGATATCCGGTCCGGTTTCCGCATCGCCCGCGGCAAAAACCCCCGGAACATTGGTCATGTAGGTGTCTCGATGGACGGAAAAGGTATTCCACCGGGTGATGGTGGGTCCTCCCTGTTCCGGGACAAAGGTCAGGTCCGGGCGCTGGCCGATGGCGGGAATCAGGGTTTGGGCCTCGATCTCGAATTCCGAGCCGGGAATGGGAACCGGGCGCCTCCTGCCGCTGGCGTCGGGTTCTCCCAGCTGCATGCGCAGGCATCTCAGGGCCTTCATCCGTCCGTTTTCCCCGATGACCTCGATGGGGGCCACCAGGTATTGGATCTTGATTCCTTCGTGCTCGGCCGCCTCGATTTCCCAAGGGCTGGCGGGCATTTCCTTCTTGGTGCGCCGGTAGAGGATGTGGACCTCGTCAAAGCCTTCCCGCCAGCTCACCCGGGCCGCGTCCATGGCCACGTTGCCGCCCCCGATGATGATGACCTTCCCCCGGGCGTTGATCTTCCTGCCCATGTTGGCATCCCGCAGGAAGTCCACCCCGTCGATGACCCCCTCCAGGTCCTCTCCCTTCACCTGGAGCTTCATGCCGGCGTGGGCCCCGACACCGATGAAAACGGCGTCGAATTCCCTGCGCAGGTCATCGAAGGCGATGTCCCGGCCGAGGCGGGTGTTGCAGCGCAGGTCGACG
>JARKQW010000371.1 GCA_029974695.1 Syntrophobacteraceae bacterium
GGGTTTGCCCCGGTAGACGAACTTTACGGAATGGGGCACCTTGAACCAGACCTGTCCGGTACTCATGGCGGCCGCCAAGTCGGTGCTTCCCACTCCCGTGGCGAAAGCCCCCAGGGCCCCGTACGTACAGGTGTGACTATCCGCCCCGATGACGACGTCCCCGGGAAGAACCAGGCCCAGCTCGGGGAGCAGCGCGTGCTCGATGCCCATCCTGCCCACTTCATAGTAGTGGACCAGGTGCTGCTCTTGGGCGAACTCCCGGACCTCCTTGGCCTGGACGGCCGAGGGGATGTCCTTGTTGGGTACGAAGTGATCGGGGATGAGGGCGATGCGGGCGGGGTCGAAAACCCGGGTTGCGCCAGCCTTTCGAAACGCCTGGATGGCCAGGGGTGCCGTGATGTCGTTGCCCAGGGCGAAATCCACCCGGACCTCGATCAACTCGTCGGGGTGAACCCGATCTTTCCCTGCATGAGCTGCCAGAATTTTTTCTCCAATGGTCTGAGGCATTCCTTTCCCTTTCCACAACCAGGGGCTGCCGGTTGCTCGTCACCCCCTTGGGCAAGAATGACGCATGCACCCTTTAGGGGTCCCGTGTGACAACATTTTCACAATCCACAAAAGACCGATAACCGACAGGAGCACTAGGGTGCCCTTTCCTCTCGTTCGCCGACGTCCGGCCGGGATTCGACGGGGACCTCAGGGGAGGGATTCGGTTGTGGGCTTTTGATCTTATGGACGATGAACAAAACGGGCCCGGACAACACATAAGCCGATATCATCAGGAAAAGCATCAGTTCCGGGTGGATGGCAATGATGGTCACAATGACAATGCTCACAAAAATGACGGCGATGGGCTTGGTCTTGGTGATTTCCAGGTCTTTGAAACTGTGGAAGGGAACAGTGCTCACCATGAGAAAACCCAAAAGGTAGGTGGCCACAAGAAGGGGCGCCGTGGACGCGGCGGACCCGGGGACCAGCCAGTCGTTCAGGAAGAGCACCGAGGTCGACACCATGCCGGCGGCCCCGGGAATGGGCAGGCCCACGAAGTATTTCTTGTTCACCACTTCCACCTGGACGTTGAAGCGCGCCAATCGAAGAGCGCCACAGGCCACAAACACGAAGGCCGCCAGCCATCCGAGTCGACCGAAGGGCTTGAGGGCCCACAGGTACATGAGAAGACCGGGGCCCACACCGAAGCTCACCAGGTCGGCCAGGGAATCGTACTCGACCCCGAAGCGACTGGTGGCCCCCGTCAGGCGGGCCACTTTCCCGTCCAGAATGTCGAAAACGCAGGAGATGAGCACAGCTACGGCCGCCACTTCGTAGCGTCCGTTGATGGCGCTGACGATCCCGAAGAACCCGGCAAAAAGATTGGCCGTGGTGAAGAGGTTGGGGACGATATAGGTCCCCCGGTGGAACTCCCCTTCCTTCCATCGCTTCCATTTTCGCTTTCTGGGACGACGCTTCTTCACCTCAGCCGACATAGGACCGTCTCCCCCGCGTAGACATGCTGCCCCTTTCGCACAGTGACTTCCACAGTTTCCGGAAGGTAGACATCCACTCGGGAGCCAAAGCGAATCAGCCCGAAGCGCTCCCCCGCAATCACCCGGTCCCCCACCCGGGGCCAGCAGACGATTCGGCGGGCAATCAACCCCGCCACCTGGGTCAGGACCACGTCATGGCCGGTTTCCGCCTCGATCCAGAGCCAGTTTCTTTCGTTTTCCCGGGAAGCTCGGGCGCGGCCGGCGGCCATAAAAGACCCCTTCTCATAGGAAATCCCCCGGACGGTTCCCGAAAGGGGAACCCGATTCACATGGACATCGAAGATGGACATGAAGATGCTGATTTTCGTGGAGGGCCGGGAAAAAAAGTGGGCGTCCTCGACCCGCTCGACATCAAGGACTTTGCCGTCAGCGGGGGAGAGCGCCTCGGTCTCTCCCGGGGTCCCAATCCTCTCGGGGTCCCGGAAGAAGTGCCCCATGAGCAGGACCACCGCCAGGCCCAGCCAGGTAAGGATCGTGTGTCCCAAAACGGCGGTGGTGAGGGTGACGAACATCGCCCCAACCAGGTAGGGAACTCCTTCCCTGGCTACGGGGATGTGGGCTGCCTTGTCTCGAAAGTCCCGGGCATTCAACGAACGTTACGGCTCCTTCGCAGCACAGAAGTCTCGGGAGCAACCCATCGAGGTCTCCGGGTGAGGAGGGCCCCCACCCGGGAAATCTCGATGCGGTCGCCGTTTGGCTATCCCCAACAAGCGCTCCCTGGTCGTGCCGCTCCGGGCGGGTGCCGATGGGGAGTCCCGTTGCCGGGGAATGACCCGGTGCGGCGTCTCATGAAGGCTAGTCGATCTTTACCGGTTCCAGGAACGGCATCATGGATCGGAGTTTGCTTCCCACTTCCTCGATGAGGTGTCTCTTTTCGATTTCCCTCAAGGTACTGAACATGGGGCGCCCGGCTTGGTTCTCGAGGATCCATTCCTTGGCGAAGGCCCCCGTCTGCACCTCGTTCAGGATTTTCTTCATTTCGGCCCGGGTCTGTTCCGTGACGATTCGTTTTCCCCGGGTCAGATCGCCGTATTCGGCGGTGTCGCTGACGGAGTAGCGCATGAAGGCCATCCCGCCGCGATACAGAAGGTCCACGATCAGCTTCAGTTCGTGCATGCATTCGAAATAGGCGATCTCCGGTTGATACCCGGCTTCCACCAAGGTGTCGAAGCTCGCCTTGATGAGCTCGGTAACCCCTCCGCACAGAACCGCCTGTTCTCCGAAAAGGTCCGTCTCCGTCTCTTCCTTGAAGGTGGTCTCGATGACGCCCGCTCGGGTGGCGCCGATTCCCTTGGCATACGCCAGGGCCGTCTCCATGGCGTGACCGCTGGGATTCTGGAATACGGCCACCAGAGAAGGCACTCCGGCTCCCCGCACGTACTCGCTCCGGACCAGGTGCCCCGGTCCCTTGGGAGCCACCATGATGACGTCCGCCTCTTTGGGAGGCACGATTTGCCCGTAATGGATGTTGAAGCCGTGAGAAAACAGAAGGGTCTTGCCGGCTTTCATGGAAGGGGCCAGATCCTGGCGATAGATGAGCGCCTGCAGGTGATCCTGGGTCAGGATTTGAATGATGTCGCCGGCGGCGGCCGCCTCTCGCGCGGGGACCGGTTTGAAACCGTCCTCGAGGGCATGCTGATAGTTGGCCGTCCCCTCAAGCTCTCCTACGATCACATCCACACCGCTGTCTCTCAGGTTCTGAGCCTGTGCATGCCCTTGACTTCCATACCCGATGACCGCCACTTTCTTGCCGCGGAGCACATTCAAATCGGCGTCCGCTTCGTAAAAAATTCGCATGACAACCCTCCTTACGGGACTCGATGATGGGAAGAGGTTCCGCCCCATCCGGGTTTTCTTACCGTCCCCAAACGGGGCGGAGCCTCAAACAGGCGACGGGACCGCCTGCCCCCCTGCGGGGCAGGCCTGCGGGGGATTCCCCGCGGATTCCATCCGATGTCAATGCTTCTTGCTTCGGGCCAGGGCCGCCTTTCCCGTGCGGGCAACCTCTACGATGCCCATTTGACCAAGAAGCTCCATAATCGCCGAGATTTTGCTCTCGTTGCCGGTGACTTCCAGCGTATAGAAATGGGGGCTCACATCTACCACTTTCGCCCGAAAAATGTCAACGATGCGCAGGACCTCCGCCCGGGTATGCTGTTCGGCACGCACCTTGATCAGGGCCATCTCCCGGTCTACGAACTCGATGTCGGTGAAATCGTAGACCTTGATCACGTTGATCAACTTATTGAGGTTCTTCACGATTTGAGAGAGGATATTCTCGTCGCCCGTGGTCACCAGGGTGATCCGCGTCAGTCCGGGCTCATGGGTTTCGGATGCGGTAATGCACTCGATGTTGAAGCCTCTTCCGCTGAAAAGTCCAACCACTCGAGCGAGAACCCCCGGCACGTTCTGCACCAGGATGCCTATGGTGTGTCGATCCTTATTCTTTGTGTCCATGCGCGCTTCCAGGTTAGTCGAGTAACATTTCCGAAATGCTCTTTCCTGCGGGCACCATCGGATACACTCCTTCGGTGGGATCAACCAGGAAATCCATCAAGACCGGTCGTCGAACGGAGAAGGCTTCCCGAAGCACCGGTTCGACGTCTTCGGGTTTCGCTGCACGGAAGCCTACGGCCCCGTAGGCTTCGGCCAGCTTCACATAGTCCGGGGATGAATCCAGGCAGGTGCTGCTGTAATTCTTATCGTAGAAGAGCTCCTGCCATTGGCGCACCATGCCCAGGTAGCGGTTGTTCAGGATGGCCACCTTCACGGGGAGATTGTTGCACACCACCGTGATGAGCTCCTGGATGTTCATCTGAATGCTGCCGTCCCCCGCAATGTCCACCACCAGCCGGTCCGGAAAGGCCACTTGGGCCCCGACGGCCGCCGGAAATCCGTATCCCATGGTCCCCAATCCGCCGGAACTGAGGAAGGTGCGGGGACGGTTGAAGTGGAAGAATTGAGCCGTCCACATCTGGTTCTGACCCACTTCCGTGGTGATGATGGCATCTCCCTTGCTCACCTCGTAAATCTTTTCCACCACGAACTGGGGCTTGATGAGGTCGGGCCCCTGTTCGTAGGAAAGAGGGAACTTGCGCCCCCATTCTCCCACTTGATCCAGCCAGGGGGCACGAACGCTCTCGAGGTTCTCGACGGGCTCGGCTTCGGCCAGGGAGATCAGCTTTTGGAGGGCATTCCTGCAGTCTCCCACGATGGGGATGTCCACGGGTACGTTCTTGCTGATGCTGGTGGGGTCCACATCGATATGAACGATCTTGGCGTTGGGCGCAAATCCGGCGATCTTTCCCGTCACCCGGTCGTCAAACCGGGCGCCCACGGCCAGGAGCAGGTCCGAATGGGTGACGGCCATGTTGGCGCGGTAGGTGCCGTGCATCCCCAGCATTCCCAACCAGAGCGGGTTGGGGATCATTTGTCCTTTCTCGCCCGGGATGACGGCCGGAAAACAACCCAACCCCATAAGGGTGGCGGTGACCGGCGCCTGGATCATCTGGGCGAAGCGGGTAAGCTCCTCGGAAGCCCCCGAGAGAATGACCCCTCCGCCGGCGTATATCACCGGGGATTTGGCTTTCTTGATGAGTTGATACGCCCTCTTGATCTGCCCGGCATGGGCCTCGAGATTGGGTCGATATCCCGGCAAATCCACCTTCTTGGGATACTTGAATTCCGTGACGGCCTGGACGACATCCTTGGGCAAATCCACCACGACGGGTCCCGGGCGCCCCGTTCGGGCGAGGTAAAACGCCTCCCGAATCACTCGGGCAAGATCGTTCACGTCCTTGACCAAGTAGCTGTGTTTGGTGCAGGGGCGCGTGATACCGATGATGTCCACTTCCTGAAAGGCGTCGTCTCCGATCATGGCCGTGGGCACTTGCCCGGTAAACACCACGATGGGGACGGAATCCATGTTGGCCGTAGCCACTCCCGTAACGGTGTTGGTGGCCCCGGGTCCCGAGGTGACCAAGCAGACTCCGACCCTTCCCGAGGCTCGGGCGTACCCGTCGGCCATGTGAGCCGCCGCCTGTTCATGACGAACCATGACGTGGCGGATTCCGGACTTGGGCATCTCGTGGTAGATGTCCAGAACGGAACCTCCCGGAAATCCGAAGATCACTTCCACGCCTTCTCTTTTGAGACATTCAAAGAAGATTTGAGCTCCCTTAAGCTTCATACGCGTCCCCAATCATCCCCCGGTCCTGCTCTTGTGAGGATGCCGCCGACGGTCGGCATCATTTACATTGGTGAAACTTTGTTTAATCTAAGCAATTTTGACTAGATAGAGAGGTGATTGTAAAAAAATCGCGTCGAGCTGTCAACGTATGGAATGGGGCCGGGGAAGAAAACGACATTTGGCTTTCCAAAGCTCCGTTGCATGAGTTATAGATACATTTCAACCCGGAATCGAGCGATTGCACCCTCATGTGGCCCCCAAATTCATCTCCTCGCAGCCGGAAATCCGGAAAAACCAATGGTCCATGGGCCGGCCCCGGGGCGGGCAAAACGGGGGTCCGCCATTGTAGCGGCCCCAACCGGGTATTTTGCTGGTTTCACTGCACAACTCGACCGTAATGGGCAAGGAGGAATTCCTGTCATGAAGCACACCCTCTCCGTCTTGGTGGAGAATGCTCCGGGGGTACTGACCCGAGTGGCCGGGCTCTTTAGCCGGCGCGGATTCAATATCGACAGTCTGGCCGTGGGACGCACGGAGGTTCACGATGTAGCACGGATGACCATCGTTGTCGAGGCGGACGACCGTCTGATCGAGCAGGTCACCAAGCAGCTCCACAAACTCATCGACGTGATCAAGATCAGCGACATCACCACCGACGAATACGTGGACCGGGAGCTTGTCCTGGTGAAAGTGAAAGCGGATCCCAGCCAGCGAGTGGAAATCATGCAGATGGCCCAGATTTTTCGGGCCCGGGTCGTGGATTTGGGACGCAAGACCCTGACGTTCGAGTGTACGGGAAACGACGCCAAGATCGACGCCTTCGAGGAGTCCTTGAGGCCGTACGGCATCAAGGAACTCGTCCGTACGGGGAAGATCGCCATGCTTCGCGGCGCCAGGTTCGCCGCCGTGGAGGGGTCCTGGTCGGAAGCGGCCAAGGAATCCTGAAGCAGGTCCCGCGACGGAAGATTTTTCCCCCGCTTGGCCCTCAAACGTTCGTTCCGCCTCCCGGGTCCCCTGCGGAGACGAACGGGGGGGAGCTCGATTCGTCCCAGCCAAAGTTCGGGGTCCTGGTGACCCCGGGAACCAGTACAGGAGGATACGGCCTTGGAAATCACCGCTGCCGAAGCATTAGTGCGTTGTCTCGAACATGAAAACGTGGAAGTGGTGTTCGGCTACCCGGGGGGAGCCATCCTGCCCGTTTACGACAGCCTTCACGGAACTTCCGGGATTCGCCACATCCTGGTGCGCCACGAGCAGGGGGCCGTCCACGCCGCCGACGGCTATGCCCGGGTCACGGGGAAGGTCGGGGTGTGCATGGCCACCTCGGGCCCCGGCGCCACCAACCTGGTCACGGGCCTTGCCAACGCCTACATGGACTCCATCCCCCTGGTGGTCTTCACCGGTCAGGTCCCCACCAGCCAGATCGGGACGGATTCCTTCCAGGAGGTGGACATCACGGGAATCACCATCCCCATCACCAAGCACAACTATTTGGTCAAGGACCCCCAGAAGATTCCCTCCATCGTCAAGAATGCTTTCCACATTGCATCCACGGGACGCCCCGGGCCGGTGCTCATCGATCTGCCCAAGGACGTGATGCAGTCCAAGATCCAGTTCAAGTACCCGTCTTCGGTGCGGTTGCGGGGGTACAAACCCACGGTCAAGGGATTCGCCGGAAAGATCCGTGAGATCGCCCAGTTGATCAAGAAGTCTCAGAGGCCCGTCATCTATGCGGGGGGCGGGATCATGAGCGCCCATGCCGGTGCCGAACTGTTGCAACTGGCCGAAACCATTTCCGCACCGGTCACCAACACCTTCATGGGGCTTTCGAGCTTTCCCGGGGACCACCCCTTGTTCCTGGGCATGCTGGGACTCCACGGAACCCGCTACGCCAACCTCGCCGTCACCGAATGCGATCTGCTCATTGCCCTGGGGGCCCGGTTCGACGACCGGGTGGTGATGAAGATCGCATCTTTTGCCCCCAAGGCCGCCGTGGTTCACATCGACATCGACCCCGCAGAGATCGGCAAGATCGTTTCCGTTCACGTGCCCCTGGTGGGAGACGTGAAATCGGTCCTCCAGGATTTGCTCCCCCAGCTCGAGAAAACCGACCGTACGGCCTGGATCGACCGAATCCGGGAGCTCAAGGAGCAGCATCCTCTCACCTACGGCAAAGAAGGGGGGCTCAAGCCCCAGTTCGTCATCGAGCACCTCAGCAGGCTCACGGGGGGGAAGGCGGTGATCGTCACCGACGTGGGCCAGCACCAAATGTGGGTGGCCCAATACTACCGGTTCATCCCTCCGGGAATCCTGGTATCCTCGGGAGGGCTGGGCACCATGGGCTTCGGGCTGCCTGCCTCCATCGGGTCCGCCGTCGGACGCCCCCAGCAGCCGTTGATCCTGGTCACGGGAGACGGGTCCATTCAGATGACCATCCAGGAACTTGCCACCCTGAGGGAGCAGAATCTTTCCTTCAAGATCCTGATCCTAAACAACTATTCCCTGGGGATGGTTCGACAGCTCCAGGAGTTCTATTGCGACGGACGCTACATGGCCACCAACTTCGGCTTCCACCCGGATTTCGAGTACCTGGCCAAGGCGTACGGCATGGCAGGGTATACCCTGAAGACCGAGAAGGAGGTCCTGGATCAGCTCCCGGGGATTCTCGACGCTCCCGGCCCCGCCATCATCAACTGCCTGGTGGATGCGGCGGAAAACGTCTCTCCCATGGTTTTGGCGGGCAAGGGAATCGATGAAGCCATCGAATGTTAACAGGAGTCTCATCAATTTCTTTTTTGAACTGGGTATGCTCAAGAAGACGCCCCGATCGGGATTTCAATTCCTGGGTTCGGGGCGCCAATCCGTGGCCGATCATTCCTTCCGGGTAGCCCTCATCGGCTACACTCTCGCCCGACTGACCCCCGAGGTCGACGCTTTCAAGGTGGTATGCCTGTGCTTGTTTCACGATGTTCCCGAGGCACGCATGGGAGACCTGAATTACGTCAACAAGAAATATGTCCGAGCGGACGAGAACAAGGCCGTAGGCGACCTGGCCGAAACCCTCCCCTTCGGCCCCGAATACAAATCCCTGCTGGAAGAATACAGAGGCCAGGAAACCGAAGAGGCCCGGCTGGTTCACGATGCGGACCAACTGGACCTGATCTTGGAGCTCAAGGAACAAAACGACCTGGGCAACGCCTACGCCGGTCAGTGGATTCGATTTGCTCTCAAACGTCTCAAGACCCCCATAGCCAGGGAACTGGCCCAAGAAACCCTTCACACGGATTCCGCCGCATGGTGGTTCGAGGGTAACGACCACTGGTGGGTCTATCCGGACGGAGAATGACCAGGAGGACCTTATGAAAAAGCTCGTTTCGATTGTGGCTCTTGTTGTTCTCGCGGCGTTGGGACTTTGGGTCGCAGCGACCTTCTGGTTTGGGGTCAAGACGGAGGAAAGCTACTACACCCTGTTGCGACAGGGTTCCAAAGTCGAGAATCTTCGGCTGGAAAACGAAAGCTACCACCGCGGTTTTTGGGAATCCAAAGCCCGAACGGTCCTGGTGTTCCAGCCGTCCCCGGCGGCTTCGGCGGAGAACCCGCCCCTGCGGATTCACCTCGCCCATGACATTTACCATGGTCCGTTCCCCTTTCACAAATCCGTAGAGGGCGTCGGGCCGTTCGAGCCCGTCACCGCAATCATAGAGAGCCGGCTGGTGTTGAACCCCGAGATCCGGAACCAGGTCGCAGAGCTTTACACCCAAGTCCCCGAACTCGCAGCCGTTCGAGACGTCACCATCATTTCCCTGGACGGCAACGGGGAAGAGCGCTTCGTCATTCCTCCGTTTCGGCGGACCCTGGGCCGGGAAGACCCGGTGGTCGTGGATTGGAAAGGGTTCACCCTCAAGATCCACTTCACGAGAGAATTCAAGAAGTTCGTCGGCTCTTTCAGCGCACCCGGCCTGGAAATCGCCGGGGAGAACCAGGCCCTGAAGATCCGGGAGGTTCGATCGGCATTCAACTCCGAAGAGAGCCTTCACGGATTGTCCCTGGGGGACGCTTCCTTCAGTCTCGCCGCCCTGGAATTTGACGAGAAGAAAGAAAACGAGTCCACTTCCTTCCTCATGAAGGGTCTCAGCGCCACCACTTCCGCCAGGGCATCGGGGGACACCGTGACGTTTCTGGGCGCCGTTCGAGCGGACCAAATGGCATTCGATGGAATCCAGGCGGGGCCCGGCGTGTTCGAGCTGGAATTCCGAAACCTGGACGCAGCTTCCCTGGCTCAGCTGCAAAAGACCCTGGACGAACTGCAAAAGCACCCCCTCCCGGGTCCTCCGGAAACGGTGCAGGAAAGGACCCTTGCCCGCTACATGGAAATCCTGCCCGGTCTGCTGAAAAGATCCCCGGAGCTGGAGCTCAAACAGTTGGAGGTCAAGACCGGGGATGGAGATTTCACGGGGAAGGCCATGATTGCTTACGACGGGGCCAAGTCCGGCTCGGCCGTAAACCTCCCGGCCCTGTTGGCGGGAGTGAGCGCCCAGGCCGAATTCCAGGTGGGAGAGCGGCTGTTGCGCCGGGTATCGGCAGCCTTCATGAAAGACACGCTTATCGAGGAAATGGAAGGGGAGGTGGAAGAGGGGGCCGGCACCGAGCTCGACGACCTTGTTTCCGCCCGGATCGAACAGCAGCTGACCGCGTTGACGGCCCAGGACCTCATCGTGAAAAAAGACGGATATTACGGAATCAAAGGGGCGTACAAGGGCGGCCAAATCCTGTTGAACGGACGTCCTTTGCAGCTCCAGGAACTTCTACGGTAACCGGAACGCCCCGGGGATCGGATCTTCCGTTTTCCCCTTCGGATTTCGCCCGGAAGAAGCCGCATGGGAATCGGAATTGCCGCCACGACCGGGCCCACCGCCCCGGGGGTCCCGCCGGAAGGGCCCCTTGGCGCCTTTGGACCCACGGCCGAGGGACCTCGTCCCTTCGAGGGCATCCCTAGTGGGACGGGTCTTTTTTGCGCCGGTCTGCAAGGGAGATCACCTTTCCCTTGTCGGCGGCGTCCCCGGGGGGCTCGGGGTCCGCTTCAGGCTCGATCCCCCTGCCCAGGAAAGCTTCTTCCCGGCCCGGTCCCTCAGGAGATACCACCTTCACCAGTTTCACCGGTCGTCCCCCCATGGTGAACTCCTCTCCATTGATGTACGGGGAACGGAGTATCCAGGTGATGACCACCAGGGGAACCTGCAATACCAGCATCTTCACCTGATACCACTCGGGCTTGCTGTCGGGGACGATCTCCTCGATGCGCGCAAAAAAGGACGGGTTTCCTTCCATATACACCAATACCAAATCACCTTCCGCGGTCACGTTTTCCCCCTATGCCGGTTTCATGGTCTCTTCCGTACACATAGCCCTCATCCAGGACCCCCGAGATTAGCGGCAGGGAGTTCAGGGGTGGAGGACGAAACCCAAACAGCAGGTTCACCAGGTTGGTCACAATTCGAAACGTGGCCCCCCAAAGAAGCTCCCGTGTTCCCCCGTCCGGGTGAACAAAGCAGTGGTAGTCCTGGGTACGGCGATTGAACCGTTTCTCGAGTTCGGGGGGAACATACAGATGGTACCGGGCATAGCGCGATTCGTCGAGTAAAGAGCGAAGGGGAATCCATACGATCTTTTCCACTTCCCAGCTGGGAAAAAATCTCTTCTGCCAGGAAACCCATCCCACCATGGGATGGATGACCCTCCGAAAGGCCAGGAGGCATTGAGAGGGAAGCGGTCCCAGGAATCGCAGGCCCAGGGGGGCCAGGCGCATCTCTTCCCAGCCTTCCCTGAGCCCTGTGGCCAGCAACTGGGACAAGAGTTCCGCTTCCTCCGGACTATGAACACGCAGGTGTCGCCAATGGGGCCAGCGGGTCAGGGGAGATCCGGGAAGGGTGAGCAGACGGGCCAGCTGCAGATCCAGGGGCCCTTCCATGGTTCCTCCCGGGCAACAGAGGTCGCCCGCCTGTCGCACTCGTCGCGACCTCTTGTTGAGTATGAGGCAGATTTCCCGGGTCCCCGAAGGTCCCACGACTTTCCGTCCCAGGAGCAACAGGACGCTCGATGACCTCACCCCTTCACAAGGCTCATTTTTGAGGAGGGATTCACAACCGCATTTCCGGGACAGCAGCTCTATGATGAGGGACTGCAGGGCATGGGAGTCATCCAGCAAGGGAAGATTCATGGGCGGATTCCTTCAAAGTGTTCCACTCGAGCCATTTTTCCTCGAGGCGCCGAGGGGATACCCGCAGGCGGGTACGGACTTCCGGCGCAAAGAGGCTGACCTTGTATTCTTCCAACATCCAGCGAAAATCTTCCAGGAATTGTTGCAGGGAGGGGAGGTCCCGCTGTCGGTCCTGCAGATACTCCAGCATCTTTCGGTATCGGGCCCGGTGGGTCTCGAGGGACTCCGATTTGAGTCGATCCTTTTCGGGAGCGGCGTAGGCCCTTTCGGCCCGGAGGGTCAAGGCCCTCAAGTACCGGGACATGTGCCGGAGACAAGAAGCCCCGTATCGGTCCAGGAAATCCCCGGGGAGCAGTTCCTCCAATTCTCCCAACAGCAAAGACAGGCGCTCTTGAACCGCTGCATTGCCTCTCCCCATGGCGAGAAACCGCCGGAGTTCGGACTGAGCCAGACTTCTTTGCTGCACCACGCCCAAGACTTCCTCCCAAAGGCCTCCGCCCATCTGCGCCAGGTGCCCTTTCGCCCGGTCCACCCTTCGTAGAAACTCCGACCGATCAGGCCATTGGGGATCGCGGAGTTCGAAAATCTCCCTAAGAATGAATTCCCGCAGCTTCCGATCCGCCTGGGTCCGGCCCCCCATGAAGAAGACTGCGGCATTCATGTGGTCGGGAAAAGCCCACTGCCTCTTTAGCTGTTTGAGCTCGGAGGCAAAGGCCTCTTCCACCAGGCGAAGCAATCCCCGCCGCGTCTCCCTTCGGGCTTGGATGGGGTCCCGGCAGAGCCGCAGGGCCACCCCTTTTTCCTCCGCCACCAGCATGGGATAGGCATACTGGGGATTTCCCAGGGAGTCGGTGCCGATCTCGATCTCCCGGGGCAGGTCTCCGAAGTCCCACGAGACAAGCCCTTCCCGCTCCCATCTGCGACGCGCCGTGTCCCAGGCATGATCGGGGGCTTCCCCCAACAATCCGGAGACCAGGGGCGGGAGGTCTCTGCCCGCGGCCATGATTCGCCCCTGGGGATCCAACAGCTCGAAGCGCATCTGCAGGTGGTCGGGCAGGGCTTCCCGACTCCACTGGTCCGGGGAAATGCGCACCCCGGCCACCTTCTGTACGCAGCGACTCAGTTCCTCGAAAAAGTCTCCTTCTCCGAAAGCCAGGCAAGGAATCACCCGTTCGACCGTGCCCGCCAGGGGCACCAGTCCGCGGCGCACGGCCTTGGGGAGGGCCTTGAAAAGGGCCGTAACCTTTTCGCGAAGCATCCCCGGCACCAGCCACGGAAATACTTCCGGCCGAAGGCGGGGCAGCAGGTGAGATGGGATGGAAACGGTCACTCCATCCTCACTCTCCCCCGGTTGAAAGGCGTATCGAAGGGGCAGGCGGACGTCCCGCGAAGCCAAAAACTTAGGATACTGCTCCATCACCTCCAGGTCCACCGGGGCCTGCAACAGGTCCTCTTCCTTCATGCGCAGGAGGGCGTCCCCCCCTTCCTTCACAAACCGGGCCAGAGACCGGGCATCGGCAAAATCGGGCAGTCTCGAGTCGTAAAACTCGTAGATCTTCTCTTCCTCCGCGAGAAGATCCCGGCGCCGAGTCATGTTCTCCAACTCCCGGATTTGTTCGATCAGCTTTCCGTTGTGTTCGAGGAACCCGTGGCGTTCCCGGATTTCCCCCGTCATCAGGGCGGAACGGATGAAAATGGAGCGGGCTTCCCGGGGATTCACCCGATGGTAGTTGACCTTTCTTCTCTCCACGATGGGCAACCCGTAGAGAGTGACCCGCTCGTAGGCCGCCACCTGCCCCCGGTCTTTTTCCCAATGAGGTTCGGAATAAGAGGACCGGCACAGGTGCTTCCCCAACTCCTCGGCCCACTGGGGCTCGATGGTCGCCACATGCCTGGCGTACAACCGGGAGGTTCGAACCACATCGGCGGATACGATCCATGAGCCCCCTTTGCCGAAGAGGGCCGAGCCGGGAAAGATCGTGAGCCTGCGGTTTCGGGGACCCATGTAGAGGTTCTTTTCCTTCCTCACGGCAAGATGGCTCAAGTATCCGCTTAGGACGGCCCGGTGGATTCCCTCGTAGGAAGCGGGACGCTCGTTGATCCTGAACCCCTTCATCTCCTCGAGGAGGTCCCGGATCTCGTCGTGGACGTCTCGCCATTCCCTCATTCGCAGGTAGGACAGGTAGTTCTCCCGGCAGAACTTACGCAGCCGACTTGCGCTCCGGCTTCCCACCTTTTTTTCCGGCGGGGCCCCACCCGGCAGGGTCGCCTCCCGGGCTTCCACATCGCTTTCCTGGGGGGGGGCCACCGGAGTGGTCCCCTCCTGTAGCAGGAAAGGATCGCCCGGTTCAAAAGCCTCCGGCGGATTCTCCGGAGTCGGGGCCTCCGCTCGGAGGCTCGCCCCCCAGATCTTCAGAAAAGTGACGAAATCGGATCGGGGGTCTCGAAACGCCGCGTGTTTCTGATCCGCCGCGGCTTCCTTTTCCAGGGGCCTCTCCCGGGGATCTTGAATGCTGAGAACCGACGCCAGGATCACCATTTCCCTGAGGGCCCCTTCCGTGTTCGCCTGCACGAGCATTCGCGCCATCCGAGGATCCAGGGGAAGCCGCGCCATGATGCGCCCGGACGGGGTCAGACGGCGTCGGTCGTCCACCGCCCCCAATTCCCGCAACACCGAGAAAGCATCCCGAACCGCTCCGGGGGAGGGCGGATCCAGGAACGGGAATTCCCGGATATCCTCCAAACGGAGGAAAAGCATCCGAAGGATCACTTCGGCAAGGTTGGCTCGCTGGATTTCGGGCAAGGTGTAAGGCGGGCGCGACAGGTAATCCTCTTCCGAGTAGAGGCGAAAACAGATCCCCGGGCCCAATCTGCCGCAGCGGCCTTTGCGCTGGTCCGCACTGGCCCGGGAAACGGGAACCACCGGGAGGCCCTGAGTCCCGGATCCGGCATTGTACTGAGAAATGCGCGCCAGCCCGGTATCCACCACGTACCGGACCCCGGGAATCGTGATGGAGGTCTCGGCGATGTTGGTGGCGACAATGATCTTGTGCTGGGGGGTGGACTCGAAGATCTTCCGCTGATCCGGGGCCGCCATGCGACCGAAGAGGGGCATGACCAGAGTGTTCCGAAGTCTCAGCTCTTCCAGTCGCTGAACCGTTTCCCGGATGTCGCTTTCCGTGGGCATGAAGACGAGGGTGTCCCCGTCATCGCCGGGACGGGTGATGGATTGGATTTCCTGGATGGACGCCAGGGTCTGGTCGATGTGGGTGACTTCCTCCGGGTCCTCGTCCGGGGCGGAGACGGGACGATAGATCACTTGAACCGGAAAGGTCCGTCCGCTGACTTCCACTATGGGCGCCGAGCCAAAGGCCTGAGAGAATTTTTCGGGATTGATGGTGGCCGATGTGATCACGACTCGCAGGTCCGGTCGTTTGGGCAGAACCCCCTTGAGCATCCCCAGAAGGAAGTCAATGTTCAGGGAACGCTCGTGAGCCTCGTCCACGACGATGGCTCCGTAAGAGCGGAAAAGGCGATCGGTCTGGGCTTCCGCCAGCAGGATGCCGTCCGTCATGAACTTGATGCGGTTGGAACGCCGGGTGCGGTCCCGAAAACGAATCTTGTAACCGACCAGGGCAGGACCCGCGCCGCCCAGTTCTTCAGCCACCCGGTTGGCCAGGGTGACGGCGGCAATCCTTCTGGGCTGGGTGCACCCAATCCACCCGGACGCTCCCAGACCGGCCTCGAGGCACATTTTCGGAATCTGGGTACTCTTGCCCGATCCGGTCTCCCCGGTAATGACCACCACCTGGTGGTTCTTGAGGGCATCGAGAATCTCCTGCCGTTTGGACGTGATGGGAAGCTCGGAAGGGTAGCGAACGGGGAAGGAACTTCCCGGTTCTTCCAAGGAAGAATGAACGAAGGGTCTTTCAAGCATAAAATCCCGCACCCGCCAACGAGCGTGAGAGCCCCGGCTTCAAAAGGCCCCTCGGCACCCCCCGCCGCACCCACGGGGCATCCGACGAACCCTTCCGCGTCCTTTCGTGCACAACCCGGGCAAAACTCTCGGGAACCCCTCGATCTCGGCGGGGATGACGCTTCAACCTCGACTCGAAACAGCCCATTTTCGACCTCGTTCGAAAGATTGCCGGAGCACAGTGCTCAAATCGGTGCAAAGAAAGCCCTACCGAGAAATCTTTACAAATCTCCCGGGTTGTGTCAATTGTCTGAACCGATTTGTGGGGTGCCCGACGGGCCGGAAAGCATTTGCTTGAGAGGCCCCGCCGAGGTTTTGTGCCCCCATGCGACCGGACGAGGTGAAAAGATGAGCTCGATTCGCGACCAAATCGGTGAGGCGGCCGCCATCATCGGCAGGCACCTGAAGGCGACCCCGGAGATCGGCATGATCCTCGGGACAGGGTTGGGGAGCGTTGCGGAAGAAATCGAGGAACCGGCGACCGTTCCCTACTCCGCCATCCCGCATTTTCCCGTGTCTACGGTACAGGGCCACCAGGGGCAGATCCTGGGCGGGAAATGGACGGGCAAATCCATCCTGGCCATGCAGGGCCGTTTTCACCTCTACGAAGGGTACACGCCGCAACAGATCGCCTTCCCCGTCCGTGTGATGAAAGCCCTGGGGGTCAGGACCCTTCTCATCTCCAACGCCGCAGGCGGGCTCAACCCCTACTTCCAGCCGGGGGACCTGATGCTCATTACCGATCACATCAACCTCACGGGGCAAAACCCCCTGGTGGGTCCGCACGTCGAGGAATGGGGACTCCGCTTTCCCGATATGACCCAACCTTACAGCCGCAGGCTGGGAAAGATTGCCCTGGAATCTTCCCTGAAAGAAGGGCTCCTCTTGCAGCGGGGAGTTTACGCGGGAGTGCTGGGACCCAGCCTCGAGACGGCCGCAGAGACCCGTTTTCTTCGTTTGATCGGAGCCGATGCAGTGGGGATGTCCGTCATCCTGGAAGTCATTACGGCCGCCCAGGCCGCCATGGAAGTCCTCGGGATTTCGGTCATCACC
>JARKQW010000128.1 GCA_029974695.1 Syntrophobacteraceae bacterium
CCCATGATTTCAACAACATCTTGGGGATCATCCTGGGGTTTGCGGAAATTGCCCTGGGAGAGCATGCGGAGCGGGGCCTGGCGTCGGGGGCCCTGGACCAGATCGTCAAGGCGACTCATCGTGCCAGGGAACTCGTGAAGCAGATCCTCACCTTCAGCCGCCGGACCCAACAAGATCGAAGGTTGGTGCAGGTCTCTTCCCTGGTGAAAGAGGCACTCAAAATGCTGCGGGCCTCTCTCCCCACCACCATCGAGATCCGGTCAGACCTCCAGGGCCAAGGCATGGTCAATGCCGACCCGGTGCAAATCCACCAGATCATCATGAACCTTTGCACCAATTCCTACCATGCCATGCGTCCCCACGGCGGGGTGCTGACGGTGGGCCTCGCCGACGTGGAATTCGGGGAGAGGACTCCCCACCCGGACCTCCCCAACGGTGCCTACATGCGGCTGACCGTGAGGGATACGGGCTCCGGGATCGATCCCGCCATCCTGGACAGGATTTTCGATCCGTTCTTCACTACCAAGGACCTGGCCGAAGGGACGGGAATGGGGCTCTCGGTCGTTCACGGCATTGTCAAGAGTTACGGGGGGGTGGTGACCGTGGAGAGCGAACCGGGAAAGGGGAGCACGTTTACGGTCTACCTGCCCCGGGTCCAGGCCCAGCCCGGCAAGCATTTGGAAAAGCTACGCCCTGCATTGCCCGGGGGAAAAGAACGGATCCTTTTCGTGGACGACGAAACCCTCCTGGCGGAGTTGAGCGCCAAGATGCTCAGCGCGCTGGGCTACCAGGTGGTGACGGAAGCGAGCAGCCCGGCGGCCCTCGAGCTCTTCCAACGGGAGCCTCACCGGTTCGATCTCGTCATCACGGACCTGACCATGCCCCAAATGACCGGCGACGAACTGGCCCGGCGAATGATGGAAATCCGCAGGGACGTGCCCGTCATCCTGTGCACGGGTTACGGGGAAATGATCACCCGGGAACAGGCGCAGACAATGGGGATCAGAGAACTGCTCCTCAAGCCCCTTTCCCGGGATGACCTTGCCCTGACGGTTCGAAATGTGCTAGACGGGATTGCGGCGGGTTCGCAGCGTCGCGGCGACCTTTCCGATTGACTCTCCGGAGGCTTTCGGCCGTTCCAGCGATCTCATCTCCTCGACCCGGGCCTGCCAGGTATCTTCACCCTCACATACCCGGCCCGTGTGACGACCTCGGGTGCCTCCGTCCAAGCCGGTTGCACCAACCCTATAACCAGAGGATTTTGAACCCTTTTGGACCGGGAAATAGAGGTCCCTGCAACCCCGGAGACGACCATGGAAAACGCCCTCTCACGAAATGTCCTGATTGTGGATGACGAAGAGGAGTATCGGGAGTTGATCCGCAGCTATCTGAGCAAACGCGGGTTCAGCTGTGAAGTCGCTTCCAACGGAGAGGATGCCCTGGCCCTCTTGCAGAAGAAGCCGTTTGACGTCCTGATCACCGACATTCGCATGAAAGGGATGGACGGGATTCGGCTGATGACCGAAGCCCACAAGGGGCAACCCGACCTGGACGTGATCATCATTACGGGGTATGCTCCGGCATACTCGTACACGGAGATCGTTCACGCCGGGGCGGCGGACTTTATCGCCAAACCGTTCGAAATCGAGGAACTACATGCAAAGCTGGACCGAATTCGGAGGGAACGCCGGGCTTTCCGACAGCTCCAGTTGGTCTTGGAGCAGAGTATTCGCGCGCTTTCGCTGGCCATGGAATTCAAAGACCCCTATACGGCCGGGCACCAGCGCCGGGTGGCGGCCCTTGCCGAGGCCATCGCCCTCGAGCTGGGACTCTCGAGAGGGGTGGTGGATGCCGTGAGGATGGGCGGGCTGGTCCACGACATCGGCAAGATTTCGGTCCCCTCGGAGATCCTGGCCAAGCCCGCAAGGCTGCAACCGGTGGAATTTCAGCTCATCCGGCAGCACACCGAGGCGGGGTTCGAGATTCTCAAGAACGTCGATTTCGAGTGGCCCATCGCCGAGATCGCCTTTCAGCATCACGAGCGGATGGACGGCTCCGGATACCCCCGAGGACTGACGGGGGACAAGACCCTGGTGGAGGCAAGAATCATCGCCGTTTCCGACGTGGTCGAGGCCATGAGTTCCCACCGTCCCTATCGGGCGGCGTTGGGCATCGATGCGGCTCTCGAGGAGATCTCCCGTGGTCGAGGGACTTGGTTTGACCCGGAGGTGGTGGATGTTTGTGTCCGGCTCTTCAGGGAAAAGCACTTCGAATTCAACGCTGGGGGCTGAACGGCGCTTTTGCCGCGATTCGGTCGCTTCGGGCCGCGTTGCCCGATCCTCGGTGGAACCCCTCAGCCGAGAGGGGATCAAGGGGGGGAAATGAAAGAACCTGCCGAGACACGGCGGATCCTGGTCGTGGATGATGAGGAAGAGTATCGCGTGCTCGCGACCACCTTTCTGGAACGATCCGGTTACACTTGCGCGTCAGCCTCGGATGCGGACGAGGCCTTGAGGAAGCTCGACGAGCGGCCCTTCCACCTGGTGGTCTCGGACATCCGGATGAAAGGAAAGGACGGACTGAGGCTCATGGCCGAGGCCCGGGGTACTCATCCCCACCTGGATTTCATCATCATGACCGGGTACACCGAGGACTACACCTACAGCGACATCATCAAGGCCGGGGCCACGGACTTCATCCACAAACCCTTCGACATGCATCAACTCCTGGCCAAGCTTCAACGCATCGAGAGGGAAAAATCCACCCTCGCCCGCCTACAGGAAGCCTACGAAACCCTCTCGTGGGAGGCCGAGGTCAACCGGTCTTTTGCGGAGCTCTCCCGGGCACTGATCTCCGCCCGGCCGTTCGAGGACATCTCCTCGCTGGTGCTGGAACACGCAAAAGCCCTGACCGGCAGCCCGTTGGGCTATGTGAGCCACGTGGACCGGGAGACGGGCCATCTGACGGTTTCCACCATGGCAGCGGGCACGTGGGAGCTCTGCCGGGCCGAAGACAAGGATGCGGCCTTCAGAGACTTTCACGGATTGGGGGCCCGGGTCCTGGAGAATGGAAAATCCCTGCGGATCAATGATTTTCAACGGGAATTGCCCTCGGGGAGACTGCCGGCGGGTCACATTCCAATCCACCGGTTCCTCTCGGCGGTCGCGACCGTCGAGGACCGGATGGTGGGCCAAGTCTCCCTGGCAAACTCTTCCCGGGATTATTCCGAAAAGGACCTGGTAGTGATCGAGCGCTTGGCCGACGTGTTCGCCGTGGCCGTACAGCGCAGACAGATGGAAGACAGCCTTCGAAAGTCCCACGGGGAAACGGAACAGCTCTTGGCCTCGATCCCCTCTCTTCTCATCGAACTCTCGGAGGAAGACCGGGTGGTGCGCTGGAATCCCGCAGCCCGGAGGGTCTTGGGAAAATCCCTCGAGGAAGTGTTCGGCCTGCCCCTCGAGGAAGTCTGGATGCCCGTGGATTGGAAGCGGGTCCGGGCAGGCATCGCCGCGGCTCGGTCCACGGGGAAATCCCAAAGGCTGGACGACGTTCGGGTCCTGCGATCCGACGGGAAGGAAGGCTTTCTTAGCCTCTCCATTAGTTGCGTTCAAGACCACAGCGCCGGGAAAACGGGGCTCATTCTGCTGGGGTCCGACGTGACCGAGCGAAAAATTTTGGAAGGCCAGCTGGCCCAGGCCCAGAAGCTCGAGTCCATCGGGCAGCTGGCGGCGGGAATCGCCCATGAAATCAACACACCCACCCAGTATGTGGGAGACAACGTGCGCTTTCTCCAGGACGCCTTCAAAGACCTGGAACGGCTGTTGGACAAGTACGAAGAACTGCGGGCCTCGGTGCGCGACGGTCCGCCCACTCCGGCCGTGATTTCGGCAGTGGAAGAAGCCGTTGAGCAGACGGACCTGGACTACCTGAAAACCGAGATCCCGAAGGCCATTGAACAGTCGTTGGAAGGAATCCGGAGGGTCTCGAAGATCGTTCGGGCCATGAGAGAGTTTTCCCACCCGGGTCTCAATGAAAAGACGGCCCTGGACATCAACCGCGCCATCGAGAGCACCCTTACGGTGACCCGCAACGAATGGAAGTATGTGGCCGAGGTCGTGACCGACTTCGACCCGAACCTGCCCCTGGTTCCCGTCTTGCCGGGGGAATTCAACCAGGTCATCCTCAACATGATCATCAACGCGGCCCACGCCATCGGCGCAGTGGTCGGGGACGGCTCCGGGGCCAAGGGAACGATCACCCTTCGGACCCGGAAACGGGACGATAGCGTCGAGATCTCCATTGGGGATACGGGAACGGGAATCCCGGAAGAAATCCGCTCCAAGATCTTCGACCCGTTTTTCACCACCAAGGAAGTGGGCAAAGGCACGGGGCAGGGACTGGCCATTTCCCATTCGGTCATCGTCGAGAAGCACGGAGGCAAGATTTCCTTCGAGTCCCAGGTGGGGAAGGGCACCACCTTCTTCATTTGTCTGCCGACCCAGCAGGACCTTCAATCGGAGCGACGTCATGAAAAAGAGCATTCTTTTTGTGGATGACGAGCCGAAAGTCTTGGAGGCCCTCCAGAGGTCCCTGCGTCCCATGCGTCGGGAGTGGGACATGACCTTTGCCGACGGGGGAGCGAAGGCCCTCGAGGTCCTTGCCGCCAAACCCGTGGATGTCATCGTGACGGACATGCGCATGCCGGGAATGGACGGATGCAGGCTTCTGGCCGAGGTCCGGACGCGTCATCCCCGGGTGGTTCGGATCATTCTCTCCGGCCATTCGGACCGGGAGACGATCCTGAAGTCCGTGGGGCCTGCCCACCAGTACCTACCGAAGCCCTGCGACACCGAAACCCTCAAGACCACCATCGCCCGGGCGTGCGCCCTCAGGGCACTCCTTACGGATGAGTCCCTGGTGCAGGTGGTCTCCCGGGTGGAATCCCTCCCCAGTCTCCCCTCCCTCTATTCCGAGGTGGTCCGGGAACTCGAATCCCCCTACGGATCGATCCAGAAGGTGGAACAGATCATCTCGAGGGACCTGGGTATGACGGCCAAGATCCTTCACATGGCCAATTCGGCCTTCTTCGGGCTTCCTCAGCACGTCTCGAGCCCGGCCCGGGCGGTGAGGCTCCTGGGGCTCGAAACCGTCAAGGCCCTGGTGCTTACGGTCCAGATCTTTTCCCAATTTCCCGAGGCCCGGCTGCCGGGATTTTCTATCGAGGACCTATGGCACCACAGCATGACCACGGGGGTTTTCGCCAAGAAGATTGCCAAGGAGGAGAAGCAGGACCCCCATGCGCTGGACGATTCGTTTATGGCCGGCCTGCTCCACGACATCGGGAAGCTCGTGGTCCTGGCCAATTTCCCCGACCGGTACGGGGAAATCCTCCATCGGGTCCGTGAAACCGGGGCTTCCATGTGGGAATCGGAACAGGCGGTCCTGGGCTCCACCCATGCCCAGGTGGGGGCCTATCTCATGGGCTTGTGGGGTCTGCCGGACTCGATTGTGGAAGCCATCGCCTATCACCATTGTCCCCAGGACTGCCTGGGCCGCAGCTTCAGTTCCCTGACGGCGGTGCATGCGGCAAACGCTTTTGCCGCCCATGCCCCCAGGCGGGAGGAGATGGAAGGGATTCCGCATCTGCGCATGGACTACCTCGAAGCGCTCCAACTTGCCCATCGAGTGCCCCGATGGCGGGAGATCTGCGGGGAATTGACCCGGGAAGAGGATGCCCCATGACGGAAAAGATTCTCTTGGTGGATGACGATCCCAATATCCTGGCGGCCCTCCGGCGGCAGCTGCGGAAGGTCTTTCTCATCGACACGGCTCCGGGACCCCGGGAAGGACTGGAGGCCGTCCGCGAAAGCGGGCCTTATGCCGTGGTGGTGTCCGACCTGCGCATGCCGGGCATGGACGGCATCACGGTGCTGTCCAAGGTGCGCGAGATGCGGCCGGACACGGTGCGGGTGA
>JARKQW010000386.1 GCA_029974695.1 Syntrophobacteraceae bacterium
GTTGATCGGAAAGGAAGAGGGGGAAGAGGTCCGGGTACAGACCCCAAAGGGGATCCGCAACTTCGAAATCTTGGAAGTCCTTTATTGAAGGTGCCGACCCCTCCGTTTTCCGCCGACCCTCGTTTTTCCGTTGATGCCCCGTAGGCCCCTGAGTACGGGAAAACCGTCGTTTTTGCCGGCCAAGGAATGTGCTGTTCGAGGAACCAATGAGTAGGATTCGCCTCATTCATTTCGAAATAGGAGGGATCGGCGATGAGGTGTAAATCGATGGTGGCGGTTGCCGCCCTTTTTCCCGCCGTTCTTTGGCTGGCCCCAATGGCAATGGGTGCTCCCTTTTGCCGGCAGAAGGACTTCGAGGGAGTATGGAACGTGTACGCCATGGGCTCCGGAGAATGGGGTCCCTGGTGGCAGGCATGCAAGATGGTCGTGGCCAGAGACGGCATGATCAAGGACGGGGAGTGCACGGACTCCATGGGCGACAAATCCCCCATCGTGGGAGGTGCCGTGAACCTTAGTCGCAATTGCCTCCTCAGCGGGGAATTCAAGTTCAAGGACGTGGAGGAAGGGATCGTTTTCACGGCCACCATCAACCACGGAACCCTCGAGCACGCCAAGCAGATGGCGGCGGGCGTAGGAAAAAACGACAACGCCCAGATCTTCAACTTCACCGCCATTCGACAGCCCAAGAACAAGTAGGGCGTCGAAGACTGGACGATCGAAAAATCCCCAAAAGCGGCGGTTGGCTCCCCGGCTTGTGTTTATGACAAAAAGGGTTGACACAGGCGGTGCGGGCGGGCTATAGAGTAATGCTCTGATGGTGCCCGCCGGTCCCGGATCGGGGGCAGCGAAAAACCGCAGAATTTGAGCAACCAGGAGGACCTAGCGTTGGCCAATCACAAATCCGCCATCAAGCGCGCCAAGCAAAGTGAAGCACGCCGCCAGAGAAACCGCGCACGAAAGACCCGCATGAAGAACGTCGTCAAGAGCCTCGAGACGGCAATTCAATCCAAGGCCGTCGATGCCGCGGTGGAGGGACTGAAGGAAGCGATCTCGATCATTGACAAGACGGCTGCCCATGGAGTGATTCATAAGAACAAGGCTTCCAGAAAAATCTCCCAGCTGACGAGAAAAGTGAACTCGCTTCAAGCCGTCTGAGGCTTTTCCGGGCTGGGTCCTCCCACAAGAAGAAACTTCCGGCCCTCAGGGGGAAAACCCTGAGGGCTTTTTTCCGCAGAATTTCAATACCAGACCCTCGAGGGTTTTCTCCGGTGCGGTTCCCGTGCTTTTCAAGGCCAGGTCCGCTTCCCGGAGGGCCTGGTGGATCTCCATCAGGTTCCCATGGGAAAACAGGGACGCTTCCCCGGCGAGGTTCTTCGCCACGTAGGGAGGAAGCCTCAGTTTTTTGGCCAGGTCCGCCGTGGACAATCCCCCCTCGATTCCTTCCTTGATCTGCCACAGAATTCGAACCTGCCGAGCCAGCATTCCCAGAATTGCCAGGGGGGCTTCCCCCAAAAGGATCAGGCTCCTGAGAGACACCAGGGCCTTGTGGGCCTTGCGCCGGCCCAGGAAGCGCAGCATTTCGAAGACCGTGAAAAAGCGCTGGGAACCCACCACCTCTTGCACGTCCCGGAGCTCGATCCTGGAGCGGCTCCCTACATAGGCCGCCAATTTCTCCAATTCCCGTTCCAAGCGAAACAGGTCCACTCCAACCTGTTCAACGAGGAACATCGCTCCATCCGGGGACAACTGCTTCCCGTGGTACTGGGCACGCTCCCGAAGCCACCGTGGTGCATCTTTTTCCGCGGGGGTCTTGAAATGCACGACGGCCCCCACCGAAGCCACGCAACTCTCCAGGGACTCGATTCCCTTGCTCTGAGCCGCCCTCAGGACCAGGCACCCGTGAGGGGAAGGAGCCTTCAGGTATGAGGTCAGGGCGTTCCTCTGGTCCTTGTTCCATGCCTCGACGCCGGAGACCAGGATCAGCCGCCGGGAACCGAACATGGGAACGGTGGAAAGCTTTTCGATCACGTCCGACGCAGGACACTCTTTGGCAAGAAATCGCTCTCCCTTGAATCGGCGAGCCGTTTTGGAGAAGCATGCCCGCACCAGATGGTCCCAGGCTTCCTCCATCAAGAAGGCGGCTTCGCCCAGGAACAAGTAGACCGGAGCGATGTCCCCCCGTTCGATTCGCTGGTGAAGTTCCCCCGGCAACATGGTCAGAAACTGTTTAGAAAACGGTCATGGATGCGGACGGACATCTCGCCGGCAAGGAATTCCAAAGCTGCCCGTCGACTTTCGTACCCGATGATGGGATTTGGGTTCTTGGGGCTGAGATATTGCAGAAAAACCTTGTAGTAAGTGAAGTTCCGATCCTGCCAGAGAATGGTGCCGTCCCGAGCGTCTTCGCAACGGATATCGAGGGTGACGTAGAGCCGCGATTCGATGGTCTTCTCCACTTCCAGGTGAGATACGGCCG
>JARKQW010000401.1 GCA_029974695.1 Syntrophobacteraceae bacterium
AGCATGCTGTTGGCTTCACTGCCGTTCTGGTAGGCCACCCGCATGGAAGAGATCTTGGCCTTGAACATATTGGCCACCGCAAATCCCGAGGCGTCGTCCTTGGCGGAATTGATGCGATAGCCCGATGAGATCCTCTTCAGCGAATCGCCCAACTTGTTGTTGGTCAGAACCAACTGACGGTGGATCTCCATTGCCTCAATGTTGGTGTTGATTCGAAGTCCCATGTTTGTTCCTCCTTGAAGTTGCTTACCCTGACGTCCTTGTCATGGTTGAACCGATGCACTTTCCCACCCTACAGTTCCAATCACCTTGCGCGGCCCATCGCCCGCTTTGGTCTCTGGTGTACTAATCGGTGGGATGGTCTAAGGACTTGAGAGAATTTTCGAGGAGGGATCGGACCCGGATGTTTCCCGCCATCGGCTCCCCTTGCGTCCTTTGTACGGCGAGGAGGGGGGATGCGGTCTTCGGACACACGTCTCCCGGAAATGCGTCCGTCAATTGGGCCGTCCCGGGGCCTCGTTAAAGGAAATGGGAGCCGGGGGGAGCGTCGGGACCCAGTTCCCGAGCGATTTGTCTCGCCCAGACCGCCGGCATTCCCTTTCGTTCCGCATCCAGGACGTCTCCCAGCCACCGAAACCGGTCTTCCGAAGACCGGACCGCTGGGGGGGGAGACACTTGATCGAAAATCAGCCGTTCCGCCCGGGCAAACCCGTTCCGGTTTCCTTTTTTCAGGGAAATGAGAGCCAGGGGCAGCAGCAGGTCCAGGTCCCGATGCCGGTCCCGCACAAGGGCTTCGAACTCTTTCTCGGCCTTGTCCCACTCGTTCATACGGAAATGCAGGTGAGCGCGGTTGGCCAGGGCGGCGGGATGGCCGGGAGTCTTCTCGATGGCCGCATCGTAGCACTCGAGCGCCCCGCACACGTCTCCCAGCTTGGCCTGGATCAAGCCCAGGTTGCACAGGCCGTCCGAGCTCAGTTCCCCCCGTTGTCGTGCCGCTCGGTAGAACTGCAGAGAAAGCTGGTACTCCCCGCCCTGGAGCGCCCTTAGACCCAGCCACTCGAACATTTCGCTCGGAGAAATCCCGCGGCTGCTCACCTCTTCGAGGGCCCGGAGGCCCTCCGTCTCCCGGTTCATGCAAAAGAGACTGAAAGCCCGGTGCAGGTGGAGGGTTGCCGGGGGAGGCAACCGGTCCGACGGGTGGAATCGTACCCTCCGGGTCCCGGTGGATAGAGCCTTCCCGAAGCATTCGAGGGCCTGGAGATGGAGCCCCAGTTTTTGAAACATGCAGCCCAGGCGGTACGACACGTTCGAGTCTTCATCGGCCAGGGCGTTGGCCCGGAGGAGGTTTCGACGGGCCGATGGGATCTCCCCCAGTCGGTGGTAATTGCGGGCAAGAAAAAGATATCCCTCGAGGACCGACTGGAGGTCGGGGGACGGGTTATCCCCGAAGCGCTGGTGGATCCGCCGTTCCAGGTGCACCAGGGCCCGTTCCATGGAGGAGACGGCCTGCGGGAAAAGGCCCAGCGCCTCCTGAGCCAGGGCCCGATAGTAGTGAACGTGCTCGTCGTCTCGGCCCTCGAGTCGTTCTTTGTCCAGGATCGCCAGGTTGCGCCGGGTCTTCTCCAGGAACTTGCCGCGTTCCCGGTACCCGTAGTGGCGAACGACGATGTCCGTTAGGACCCCTTCGATTCCGGCCCTCTCCACGCTGGGATAAAGCTGTTCGTGGACCCTTCCCTCGAAGCGAACGTCCGGCCGGTTGGGAACGCAAC
>JARKQW010000408.1 GCA_029974695.1 Syntrophobacteraceae bacterium
CGCGGGGGTCGTCCACTAGGTTTGGGGTTGGAGGGGGAGGTGGCGGATGCCGGGACGGTGTGCGCTTTCATGGGCAATCATCCTCGTCCTTTCTCTATCGGGCATTTCGGGATGCGGGTTTCCCAGGCTTCCGGAAAAGAAGCACGAAGTTCAACTCCAGGAATTCGCCCGATCGGATCGGCGATGGACGGGGGTTGCGGTTTCACAATCCGGGAGGGTTTTCGTCGCCTATCCCCGCTGGTCCGAAGATACTCCCATCTCCGTGGGAGAGCTTCTTCTCTCGGGAGAAGTGGTGCCCTTTCCGGACCCGGAGTGGAATCGATGGAATCCCGGTTTGTCCCCGGCCAACCATCTGGTTTGTGCCCAAAGCGTGGTGGTGGATTCGGAGGATTTCCTGTGGGTCCTGGACCCGGCCAATCCCCAGTTCCAGGGAGTCGTCTACGGAGGCGCCAAGCTGCTCAGGGTCGACCTTTCCACTCACGAGGTGGTCCGGAGGATCCTCTTTGACGAGTCCGTCGCTCTGCCCGCCAGTTACCTGAACGATGTTCGGATCGACAACCGGCATGGGTACGCTTACTTGACGGACTCGGGAACCGGGGCCCTGGTCGTGGTCGAACTGGCGAGCGGCAAGGCCTGGAGACGCCTGGCAAACCACCGGTCCACCCAGTCCGAGAACCTTTCGTTGACCATCGGGGACAGGCCCTGGCTTCGGGGAGGCAAACCTCCCCGGGTTCATGCGGACGGGATCGCATTGGACCGTGCGGGGGACTACGTCTACTACCAGGCCTTGACCGGCCGAACCCTCTATCGCATTCCGGCCTCTTTGCTCCGTGATCCGAACGTGTCCGAGGAACAAACGGCCAAAGGAGTGGAACGGGTCGGGGTGATTTGTGCCGCCGACGGCATCGAGTTCGGTCGGGACGAAAAACTCTATCTCACGGACATCGAGGGGTCCGGCATCCGGGTTTACGAACCGGGAAAAGGAAAGCGCATCCTGATTCGCGACAAGGTCCTGTCCTGGCCCGACAGCATTGCCGTCGCACCGGACGGTTCCCTGGTGGTGTCCACCTCGCAGATTCATCTCGGCGATCATCCGTCCGGTCCCTACAGGCTGTTTCGCATAAAGCCGTGACCACACTGGGCGGATGCGGCCCAACAAGGCGGCTGCGTCCACAGACAGCGACGATTGGCTCGGAAACGAGGCCCCGGCCATGAAAGACTTTTCTTCCCTCGGCGTCACCCGGGAACAATGCAAAGACACCGGAATGGCAATGGTCCTTCTGTGTCTGCTGGGGGAGTATTTCACTCATCGTCCCGATCTCCTCTCGGTTGCCGTGGGGCTCCTGGTCCTGGACATGATCTTTCCCGTCTTCTTCAAACCCGTGGCCGTAATCTGGATTCGCCTGTCCCACGTGTTGGGCGGGGTCTCGTCGAAATTACTGTTGACCCTCGTGTTTTTTCTTCTGCTTACGCCCATGGGGTTGATCCGCAGGGCCCTGGGAAAGGACCCGATGCGGCGGAAACAATGGAAACGGGGATCTTCTTCCGTATTCCACCTTCGCAACCATACTTTCACCGCAAAAGACCTCGAGACTCCCTACTGAGGCCGGGGAGGAAGCAAAGGAGGACCGTGGATTTCTTGAAGGATTTCTGGGGGTACTTGAGGGTTCGCAAGAAGTACTGGCTGTTGCCCATCCTGGTCACTCTTCTTCTATTTGGAGCCCTAATCGTCTTCACCGGCGGATCCGCCATCGCCCCGTTCATTTACACCCTCTTCTGAAAAACGACGGCGATGAGGAAAGCCATTTTAGGGATATCCGCCTACTATCACGACAGCGCCGCAGCGCTTCTCGTGGACGGAGAAATCGTCGCAGCCGCCCAGGAGGAGCGCTTTTCCCGAAAGAAGCATGACGCGTCCTTTCCGGCCAATGCGGTGGAGTATGTCCTGAAAGAAGGGGGAATGGGGCTGGGGGACCTCACGGCGGTTTCGTTCTACGACAAACCGTATCTCAAGTTCGAACGGCTGCTGGAGACCTACCACGGCTTCGCTCCCCAAGGCCTGAGGAGTTTTCTTGCCGCCATTCCCGTATGGATCAAGGAAAAGCTCTTCCTGCGCGACCTGCTCAACAAAGAGCTTTCCCGCTTCGGAAAATCACGGCCCCGGCTCCTGTTTCCCGAACATCACCTTTCGCAGGCCGCCAGCGCCTTTTTCCCTTCCCCGTTTCAAGAAGCGGCCATCCTCACCATCGAC
>JARKQW010000421.1 GCA_029974695.1 Syntrophobacteraceae bacterium
ACAGGGTAAGGTAAGGGATCTCGAGCTTGCGGCAACAGCGAACGATTTCCCGGACGGACCCCGCGCCTTCTTGGTGCCCGGTAATCCGGTTGAGCAGCTTCAGCTTCGCCCAGCGTCCATTGCCGTCCATGATGATGGCCACATGGCGCGGAAGCTTCTTGAGATCCAGACGATCCATTCAGATTTCCAGGATTTCTTTTTCCTTGATGCCGTACACTCCGTCGATCCTCTTGATGAAGTCGTCGGTGATCTTCTGAATCTCTTCTTGTGCGCGGAATTGCTCGTCTTCGGAAATCTCTTTTTCTTTCTTCAACTCTTTGATCATCTCGTTCACGTCGCGGCGAATATTGCGAGCGGCCACCTTGGCTTCCTCCGCCATCTTCTTGATGACCTTCACCAGCTCCCGACGGCGCTCGGCGGTGAGGGGCGGGATATGGATCCGAATGACCTTCCCGTCATTGGTGGGGTTCAGTCCCAGCTCCGACTTGTGGATGGCCTTCTCGACCTCGCCGATGACGGTGCTGTCCCAAGGTTGAATCATGATGGTGCGGGGATCGGGAACGGTGATGGTGGACAGCTGGTTTAGGGGTGTCGGGACTCCGTAGTATTCCGCCCGGATTTCGTCCACCAGGGAAATCGAGGCCCTGCCCGTTCGCAGCCTCTTGTATTCCCGCTCGAGGGTTTCCAGTGCCTTGTTCATGCGATCCCGAGCATCCGCGTAGACATCATTCAACATGACCGACTCCCTCCACCACGGTTCCTATGGGTTCTCCCAGGATGACTTTTTTGATGTTGCCTCGTTGTTTCAGGCTGAAAACCACGATACGCATATTCTGGTCCTTTGCCAGAGAAATGGCGGTGGCATCCATGACGCGGAGGTTCTTTCGAAGGACTTCCATGTAGCTCACCTGGTTGTATTTCACCGCCATCGGGTCCTTTTCGGGGTCGTCGTTATAAACGCCGTCGACCTTGGTGGCCTTCATGAGGACCTGGGCGCCGATTTCCACCGCCCGCAAGGCGGCGGTGGTGTCCGTGGTGAAGAAGGGGAGACCGGTTCCTGCGGCAAAAATCACCACGCGCCCCTTTTCCAGGTGCCGGATGGCCCGGCGCCGAATGTAGGGCTCGGCCACCTCTTTCATGTCAATGGCGGTCAATACCCGGGTGGGCATCCCGTGTTTCTCGAGGGCCTGTTGCAGGGCCAGGGCGTTCATGACCGTAGCCAGCATGCCGATGTAGTCGGCCGTAGACCGATCCATTCCCTGGGCCGCTCCCGACATTCCCCGAAAGATGTTGCCCCCACCCACCACCAGGGCCACCTCCACACCCAATTCCCGGACCTCTTGAACCTCCTCGGCGATCACGGTCAACACTTGGGGGTCGATCCCATAGGAGCCGGATCCCATGAGGGCTTCGCCGCTCAGCTTCAGCAGGATCCTTGTGTACCGAGGTTTTGACGCGTGGCTCATGCACCCTCGCAACACTCGAAATCCCGGGGCTCGCTCGGCTCCGGGGATGAAGGGGCGTCTGCCGTGAGGGCCGCGGCCGAAGGTCGGCCGGCCGCCGTGGCTTGCCGGCAGAAAGTTCGGGCTCTACTCCTCGCCCAACTGGTATCGAACGAATCGACGCACGAAGATCTTTTCGCCGATCTTGGCTACGAGTTCGTTAAGATAGTCCTGAATGGTCTTTTCCGGTTCCTTGACGTAGGCCTGCTCCATGAGGACAGATTCCTCGTAGAACTTTCTCATCTTCCCGTCCACCATCTTTTCCAGGATGTGGGCGGGCTTTCCGGTCTCCCCGGCCTGGGCCAGGTAGATTCCCCGTTCCCGTTCGATGATTTCCTCGGGAACGTCTTCCTTACGGACTCCCAGGGGATTGGTGGCGGCGATTTGCAGGGCGATGTTCCTGACAAACTCGACAAAGTCCTCGCTTTTGGCGGCAAAGTCCGTTTCGCAGTTCACCTCCACCAGGACCCCGATGCGGCCCCCTCCGTGAATATAGGCATGGACCATCCCTTCCTGGGCTTCCTTGCCGGATCGCTTGAGCGCCTTGGCCAATCCCTTCCGGCGAAGGAGATCCACGGCCTTTTCCATGTCTCCCCCGGTGTCCTGGAGAGCCTTCTTGCAGTCCATCATGCCTGCATTGGTTTTTTCCCTCAGTTCTCGAACCATGGAAGCTGTAATTTCCAAAGGGTTTCCTCCTCTGTGTTGTCGGTCTTGGCGAAATCCTATTCCTGCTCTTCCTGCCGTGACAAGGCGACGGGATTGACGATCTCCACCTCGGGGCCGCTGGCTTCTTCCTTGAGGATCTGTCCCGCGGGCACTTCTTCGAAGGCCGGTTCCTCTTTGTCGCCCAGCGCTTGCTGCTTCTCCAGATGTCGCTCTTTGCCCTCGATGCAGGCGTCGGCAATGCGGGAGGTAATGAGTCTCACGGCTCGGATGGCGTCGTCGTTTCCGGGGATGGGGTAGTTGATGAGGTCCGGGTCACAGTTGGTATCCACGATGGCCACGACCGGAATTCCCAATCGATTGGCCTCGGCCACCGCAATGTCTTCCCGGTGGGTGTCCACCACGAAAAGAGCGCCGGGCAGCCGGGTCATGTCCTTGATTCCCCCCAGGTTCTTCTCCAGTTTCATCCGTTCTTTCTGCAGTTGGAGAATCTCTTTCTTGGGAAACCGGTTGATGCTGCCGTCCTCGATCATGGCGTCCAGTTCTTTGAGGCGGTCGATTCGCAGCTTAATGGTCTTGAAGTTGGTGAGCATGCCGCCCAGCCAGCGCTGGTTGACCCAAAACATGCCGGCCCGCCGGGCTTCTTCCAGAATGGTGTCGCGGGCTTGCTGCTTGGTGCCCACAAACAGGACGCTTTCTCCCGCTTCGGCGGTATCGGCGACGAAGCGGAAGGCGGTATTGAAGAGCTTGACGGTGCGCTGCAAGTCGATGATGTAGATCCCGTTGCGGGCGCCGAAAATGTAAGGTTTCATCTTGGGGTTCCATCGGCGGGTCTGATGGCCGAAGTGGACCCCGGCTTCCAGCAGTTGTTTCATGGTAACGACGTTCATAGGGTTCTCCTTCTGGTTGGCCTCCACCCCTCTTCACCGCCAACAAGCATCGGGCACCAAAAGGGTTCGAGAGGTGTGCGGATTTGGTAAATCGGGTGAAACTAACATGAACTCTCCGGTCGAGCAATAAAAAATTCATGGAGAGGATCCTGCGGGACCCGCAGGCCGCCCTTCTTCCCCATGCTCTCCAGGACCCGCAATTTCCCCCTTGACATCCCATCGAGGCTTTTGCTAAGAGGGAGTAACCCTCAAAAAGGAAAACGCATCATGAGACGGAGTTTCGGACAATCCATATTTGCTTGGCGCTGGTGGTGGAATGCCGGCAGGGAGGGGTGTGCCGACTCGGTCGCATAAGCTGAAGCCTCAGCGTTGAGCGCCAAAACCCAAGGACCGTGGGCCACTCCAGGCCCACGGTCCTTTTTGCGTTCCGGGGATCGTGGGAAAGTTCCTGCGATCCCCGTTCTTTTCTTGGGGATTCCATTTTCCGCACGAGGGGTCGAGGGGATCTTGCCCCGTCCCCCGTCGTCCAAACGAGGAGTCCAGTCATGCTGGTCGTCATGGAACAGGAAGCTACGCCGGAAGAAATCGAAAGGGCCGTCCAGGCCGTCGAATCCCGCGGCTTTGCGGCCCGGCCCGTGCCCGGGGGGCATCGGGTGGCCATCTGCGTCCTTCATAACCACGGGTCCGTGGAACCCTCCCTATTCCTGGGTTTGCCGGGGGTCAAGGAAGTCATTCCCGTTACCCGTCCCTACAAGCTGGTGAGCCGGGAGTCCCACCCGACGGATACCGTCGTCCGGGTGGGGGACGCCTGCATCGGAAACGGCACCCTCACCCTCATTGCCGGTCCCTGCGCCGTGGAGAGCGAGACCCAGGCTTTGACCATCGCCGGGCTGGTTAAGAAAGCCGGGGCCCACATGTTTCGGGGCGGGGCTTTCAAGCCCCGAACCTCCCCGTACGCCTTCCAGGGGCTGGGAGAGGACGGCCTGAAGATCCTTGCCCGGGTGCGCCGGGAGACCGGGTTGCCGGTAGTCACCGAGGCCATCGATCACGAAGTCTTCGACCTGGTGGAAGCCTACGCGGACGTGATCCAGATCGGCGCCCGCAACATGCAGAATTTCAGCCTCCTTCGGCGGGCCGGCCGATCCTCCAAACCCGTGCTTCTCAAACGCGGTCTTTCCGCCACCATCGAAGAGTGGCTCATGGCTGCCGAGTACATCATGGAAGGCGGAAACACCCGGGTCATCCTGTGCGAGCGGGGGGTGCGCACCTTTGCCCACCACAGCCGCAACACCCTGGATCTTTCCGCGGTTCCCGTGGTTCAAAAAGAAACCCATCTGCCGGTTCTCGCGGATCCCAGCCATGCCGCCGGGCGTCGAAGCCAGGTGATACCCTTGAGCCGGGCCGCCGTGGCCGTGGGGGCCCACGGGCTCCTGGTCGAGGTCCATCACCAGCCGGAGGCGGCCCTCAGCGACGGAGCCCAGTCCCTCTATCCCGAGCAGTTCGTGGAACTGTGCGGGCAGATCCGCCCCATCTTCAAAATCTTTCGACCGGATGGAATCCATTGATATGGAGCCAATTTCCACCAAACCGGAATCGGGGTTCACACCATGAGACTGAGACAATTTCCCGACAAGAACGAATTTCTCCGCATGGCGGGGAGCAGCAACCTCATCCCCGTTTGCCTGGAGGTCCTGGCGGATACGGAGACGCCCCTTTCCGCCCTGGCCAAAGTGTACCGGGGCAAGGGACCGGTCTTTCTTCTCGAGAGCGTCGAAGGGGGCGAGCGGTGGGGGCGATACAGCTTCCTGGGTTCTTCGGCCCGGTCGGTGGTTCGAGTCTACCCGGACCGGGTGGTGATCGAGAGCGGGGCGTCCACGGAGGAAGTCCTTCACCACGGGCGCCCCTTGGACGTGCTGCGGGCCTTTATGGCGCGTTTCAAGCCTGCATCCCCTGCGGGGCTGCCCCGGTTCTGGGGAGGACTGGTGGGCTACATCGCCTACGAAGCCGTTTCCTTCTTCGAGGCCATCCCCCACGACATGCCCGTGGACGCTCCCCTGGCTCATTTCGCCATTCCCGGCGAGCTCCTGATCTTCGACAACCTCCGGCACACCCTGACCCTGGTGGCTTATGTGTTCCTGGAGGACACCTCTCCCGAGGCCGCGTACCATCGGGCCATCGAGAAGCTCGATGGAATGCGGGCCGTCCTGGCGGGCCCCATGCCCCACCGCCCCACGGGATGCCGGGACTTCTGCGAGTTGAAACCCCACGTGGACCCGGATTCCTTCCGCGGCCAGGTGGCTCGAATCAAGGAGTACATCGAGGCCGGAGACGTCATTCAGACGGTCCTTTCCCAGCCGTTTTCCTGCCAATATCCCCCCGATCCGTGGTGGCTTTATCGCGCCCAGCGTTACGTGAATCCTTCCCCGTACCTCTACTTCCTGCACCTGGACGATATCGTCCTGGTGGGATCGTCCCCCGAGGTCATGGTGCGCCTCGAGAACGGGGTAGCCACCCTCCGGCCCATTGCGGGTACGCGCCCCCGGGGGAAAACGGAACAGGAAGATCGAAAACTGGCCGACGAGCTCCTGCAGGACCCCAAGGAAAGGGCCGAGCACCTCATGCTGGTGGATCTGGGCCGCAATGACCTGGGCCGCGTGGCCGAGGTGGGGACCGTACAGGTGACGGACCTGCTGGTGGTCGAACGCTATTCCCATGTGATGCACCTGGTATCCAACATCTGCTGCGACCTCAAGACGGGGTGCGACGCGTGGGACCTGCTTCAGGCCACCTTCCCCGCGGGGACCCTGTCGGGAGCGCCCAAGGTGCGTGCCATGGAAATCATTGCCGAGCTCGAGAAGGAGCCCCGGGGTCCGTACGGCGGCGCCATCGGGTACGTGTCTTTTACGGGAAACATGGATTTGGCCATCACCATTCGCACGGCCTGCATTCAAAAGGACCGACTGGTGGTTCGAGCCGGGGCCGGGATCGTGGCGGATTCCGATCCGGAAAAGGAACGGCTGGAAACCATCAGCAAGGCCATGGCCATTCAGCGGGCATTGCAGCTCATTTACCGAGGCTGACAATCCAGGACCGCCCGGCGAACGGGCCCGAAAACAGCATACAAGAGAGGGAGAACGCCATGTTGGTCATGATCGACAATTACGATTCCTTCACCTACAACCTGGTGCAGTATCTCCGGGTGTTGGGCGCCGAAGTCCGAGTGGTGCGCAACAATGTGGTTTCCGTGGAGGAAATCCGGGAATGGAAGCCCCGGGGAATCGTCATCTCCCCGGGTCCCTGCCGCCCGGAAAACGCCGGGATTTCCGTTTCCCTCATTCGCGAGACCACGGGAAAGCTCCCTATCCTCGGGGTTTGCCTGGGGCATCAGGCCATCGCCGTGGCCTTCGGCGGAACGGTGGTTCGTGCCCGGCAGCTCATGCACGGGAAGACCTCCGCCATCCAGTCCGACGGCAAGACCATCTACCGGGGAATTCGCAGTCCCTTCCAGGCCATGCGGTACCATTCCCTGGCGGTTCGCAGGGAGGATCTGCCGTCCTGTCTCGAGGTCACGGCCGAGTCCGAGGACGGGGAAATCATGGGAATTCGGCACCGGGAGCATCCCACCGAGGGAATCCAGTTTCACCCCGAGTCCATCATGACTCCCGTGGGGAAGCGGCTCCTCAGGAATTTCCTCCAACGAGTGGAGGGGTAGAACCTCCGTACCGGGGAAAGGAAGATCATGCTTCACGAAAGTCTCAAGAAAGTGGTTCAGCGACAGGATTTGGACGAGACGGAGATGGCCGAGGTCATGAACGACATCATGACGGGAAATGCCACCAACGCCCAGGTGGGTGCCTTGATGGCCGCCCTGGCCACCAAGGGCGAAACCTATTCCGAGCTGGCCGGAGCGGCCCGGACCATGCGCCGCAAGGCAACCCGCATCCAGACTCCGGCGGATACCGTGGTGGACACCTGCGGAACCGGCGGCGACCGGAAGGGGACCTTCAACATCTCCACCACGGCGGCCTTTGTGGTGGCCGGGTGCGGGGTTACCGTGGCCAAGCACGGCAATCGTTCGGTCTCGAGCCGATGCGGCAGCGCGGATCTTTTGGAAGCCTTGGGGGTGAGGCTGGACCTCGAACCCGAGCTGGTCGAGGAAGCAGTGCAAAGCCTGGGCATCGGGTTTCTCTTCGCCCCCCTCTTCCACGGGGCCATGCGTTATGCCGCCCAGGCCCGAAAGGAAGTGGGGATTCGCTCCATCTTCAACATGCTGGGCCCCCTCACCAATCCTGCGGGGGCCAACTGCCAGTTGTTGGGCGTCTACGCCCCCCAGTTGACGGAGATGTTCGCCCAGGCCCTTCTTTCCCTGGGAACTCGGAGCGCCTACGTAGTCCACGGGCTGGACGGCTTGGACGAGATTTCCGTGTGCGCCCCCACCCGGATCTCTGAGCTCAAAGACGGACTCATTCGAACCTACGAGGTGTCGCCCGAGCAGCTCTTGGGGCGTCGTGCCGAACCCGAAGAACTCCTGGGAGGGGATGCCCGGGAGAACTCCCGGATCACCCGGGAAGTCCTGGGGGGGGCCAAGGGGGCCAAGAGGGACGTGGTGGTGCTCAACGCCGCCGCCGCCCTCATGGCTGCAGGCAAGGCTCCGGACTTCTCCCGGGGGATTCGCTTGGCCGAGGATTCCATCGACAGCGGGGCCGCCATGGGGAAACTGGAGGCCCTGGTGCGATTCACCAGCGAGAACGCTCAATGAGACAAGCAGCGAATGGAATGACATGAAACCGGACATTCTTCACAAGATCCTGGAGAGAAAGCGCCAAGAGGTGGAAACGGCGCGAAGGGCTTTGCCCGAAGCCGTTGTCCGTCGGCTGGCCGAGGAACGCCCAGAAAGGCGTCCCTTTTTTCAGCGGCTCCAATCCCCCCTCCCCCACGGCGTGAACATCATCGCCGAAATCAAACGGGGGTCCCCCTCTCGGGGGATCCTTCGAGGAGACCTGGATCCCGCGCGACAGGCGAAGCTTTACCAAAAGGGCGGGGCCGCGGCCGTTTCCGTCCTCACGGACGCTTCCTTTTTCCACGGAAGCTCCCGTGACCTGAAGGAAGCCCGGTCCGCCGTGAACCTTCCCATCCTGCGCAAGGATTTCATCCTCTCCACCTACCAGGTCTATGAGTCGGCGGCCATGGGGGCCGATGCCGTACTGCTCATCGTCCGCGCCCTTTCCCGGGAATTTCTCCGGGACTGCCTCTCCCTGTGCGGGGAGCTTCTCCTGGATGCCCTGGTGGAGGTCCATTCCCAGGAGGATCTCGAGACGGCAACCTGGGCCGGAGCTTCTCTCATCGGGATCAACAACCGGGACCTGGGGACCTTTCGCACGGACGTGGAGGTGTCCGTGCGCATGGCGGCAAGACTCGATCCCCGGCAGGTGGGGGTGGCGGAAAGCGGAATCGAAAATCGCGGCCAGGTGGAGCGGGTCCTGGGAGCGGGAATCTGGAACTTTCTGGTCGGAGAAAGCCTGGTTCGAGCGGAAAACCCCGTGGAGCTCCTGGGGCGGCTCCTGGGACGCCCGAACGGGAAAGGATTTCCGGGTCGTGCCCAAAAGGAAGGTTTTCTGAAATGAATTCACAGCAGATGTCGGGAACGGTTCGAAAAAGGGGCGCCCCCCCGTTTCCCCAGGTGAAGGTGTGCGGGTTGAAAAGCCCCGGGGAAGCCGCCGAGTGCGCCCGGCTGGGGGCGGATGCCGTCGGGCTCGTGTTTTACCCTCCCAGCCCCCGCTTTGTGACGGATGAACAGGCGCGGGAGATCTGTGGGGATCTGCCGGGTTCCGTCACCCGGGTCGGAGTGTTTGTCCAGGAAGGCTACGACTCCATCCTGCGGCGGATCGAGTCCTGCGGAATCAACGCGGTCCAGCTGCACGGCGGCGAAGACCCGGAACTCGTCCGCCACTTGACTCGGGAAGGAATCCTGGTGATCAAGACCCTCTTTGCAAACGGGACCCCCGGAATCGAGGATTCGGCTTCCTATGCGGCGTCGGCGTTCCTCATCGAGTGCCGGGGCGGTCCCCTTCCCGGGGGAAATGCCCGGACCTGGGACTGGTCTCGGGCGGCGCCTCTGGCAGGGCGATATCCCCTCGTCCTGGCGGGCGGGCTTGCCCCTGAAAATGTTTCCGACGCCATGTCCCGGGCCCTGCCCGATGCCCTCGATGTGAGTTCCGGGGTCGAAATCTCGCCGGGGAGAAAAGACCTTCAAAAAGTCCGTGAATTTCTGGAGGCGGTCAGGAGCACGCCATCTTCCAGAACCCTTAGGAGGATTTTTTCATGAAGCCGAATCCACAATCCCGCGTTCCCACCTTTCCCGACCCTCACGGCCACTTCGGCCCTTACGGCGGCCGCTACGTGGCCGAGACCCTCATGCCCGCCATCCTCGAATTGGAGGAGGCCTACGAACGAATTGCAGGCCGCCGGGATTTTCACGAGGAACTGGAGAAACTGCTCAAAGACTACGCCGGGCGCCCCACCCCTCTGTTCTTTGCCGGAAGGCTCACGGCCAAACTGGGGGGGGTCCGGATCTACCTCAAGAGGGAGGACCTGGCCCATACGGGAGCCCACAAGATCAACAACACCCTCGGGCAGGCCCTGCTTGCCCGGTGGATGGGAAAACGCAAGGTGATCGCCGAGACGGGGGCGGGACAGCACGGAGTGGCCACGGCCACGGCGGCGGCCCTGTTCGGCATGGAATGCCGGGTCTTCATGGGAACCGAAGACATCGAGCGGCAGGCGGCCAACGTTCAAAGGATGAGGCTCCTGGGGGCCGAAGTGGTCCCCGTACGCTCGGGCACGGGCACCCTCAAGGACGCCATGAATGAAGCCATGCGCTACTGGGTGGGAGCGGTGCGGGACACCTTCTATGTCATTGGGTCCGTTGCCGGACCCCATCCCTATCCCCGGATGGTCCGGGATTTCCAGAGGGTGATCGGGGACGAAACCCGGGAGCAGATCCTGGCCGCCGAAGGCCGCCTGCCCGACGTGCTGGTGGCCTGTGTGGGGGGCGGCTCCAACGCCATGGGGCTCTTCTACCCTTTTCTCGAGGACGCCGTGGAGTTGGTGGGAGTCGAGGCGGCCGGTCGCGGGATCCCCACGGGCAAACACGCCGCCACCCTGGGAGCCGGGTCCGTAGGCGTCCTTCACGGGTCCAAGTCCTACGTCCTTCAGGACAAGGACGGCCCGATTCTCGAAGACAATTCCATATCCGAAGGACTGGATTACCCGGGGGTCGGTCCGGAACATGCCCACCTCAAAGACATGTGCAGGGCCCGTTAGGAATGCGTGACGGACTTCGAAGCCTTGGAAGCTTTCCGGGAACTCTGTCTGTGTGAAGGCATCATCCCGGCCCTCGAGAGCTCCCATGCCGTCGCCTGGGCCCTGCGGGAAGCCCCCAGGCGCCCGCCCTCGGAGGTGATTGTCGTCAATCTTTCGGGCAGGGGCGACAAAGACCTGGGAATCGTGGCAGGCAGGCTCGACCCCCATCAGCCCCAATGAA
>JARKQW010000443.1 GCA_029974695.1 Syntrophobacteraceae bacterium
GACCGCCTTTTCGGGGAAGGATACGGTCATCGAGCTTCTCTTCGATGCGACCGACATAGAGCAGTCGTGCATCCTCTTTCACGCTGTGCCGTACAGCAGCAACGTCTACGAGCTTCTTGAGCACGTCTCCAAGGACCCGAATTCGGTCAAATGGGCGAAGACCATCATGGCGTGGAAGATTCTCGAGTGGTTTTCAAAGCTCAAGAAGAAAAAGGAACCCAAGGGACCGCCAAAGAAGTAGAGTGCTGTGCATGTACTGGAGCTTGGTCCAGAGGTCAGAGATGATGCTGCCGCTTCATACGAAAGGCCGCTATTGGTGATTCCGAAAGAAGTGGAACAGAAAAAAATGCTTTCTGTTCAGCCCGTTACGGGAATGAGAGTTTTGCCAAAATTTTGCCAAAAATGCCCAAAGGGCAGGATAAACACGGGTAGAAAACGGTAAGAATGGTGAAAATCAGCGGAAGCGAGAATGTTGCTAACCATTGAATTTTACTATGTAAAATCTACTTTTCTCTACTCTTCGTTACCTGTTGCTTGCAGTGAATTACCTACTTCTAATCCGTAGGCCGCAGGTTCGAATCCTGCCAGGCGTGCCAATAAAATCAAGGGGTTACGGGAAATCAGCCGGAGTCTCTTTTTGCTTTTGTGCACATCCTGTGCACGGATTCCGGGCGAAAAGTCCCATGGTCCGGTCCCCGCAGCTCCCTTTTCTCCCCCATACAAGGCATGGTCCCCGCGCCGTCTCCGGTGGGTCCCCCCACGTCGCCCGGAAGCGGTCAAACATCCATACAGCTGAATATCGGAAGTGAAGGAAAATCCCCTGTGACGGGCGGAAAGTCAAGCTGCGCGACCCTTTCGGCTCCCACCGGCCGGGAAGGACCTACGATTTATCCCGCGCGCTCTCCCCTGGCAACGCCGCCCGTCTCCGGATATCATGGCCGGGTCCTATTCGATCAAGAAGGGAGAACGGCATGGCGGGTATCCTTATGATGTTCTTCGGGGTCGCCTTGGGCGTCTCCGGGATCTCGATGATCCGAGAAGACGGTCTCGGGGTTGTGAGCGTCCTTGCCTGCTACGGCGGCCTGGTCCTGGTCCTCAAGGGTGCGACTCGGTGTCTCCGGGGGTTTGGTCCTCCACGGTAAGGCGTTGATCCGTGCGAAGGCCAACCTAGCAACCCCAAAGTCCGATTCGGTTTGAGCAATGAGACCCACGTCGGTAAAAAGGTGTCCTCCCGATCCAGTTCGAGCATTACGCCGATCATGGAGTCTTCCTTTCTGCCGGGTGGCGGGAGAGCATCATCCCCCCAAACCGACCTTGTACTACTCCCGCAGGAATTCTCGTTGCCGGGGAATGACCCATGCCCGGTCACTCAAGAGGGAAACGCCCTGTTTGGTGATCTTGACATGAATCTGTTTCCCGTTCGGGTTCGGGCCCGGGTAGTCCTTGGCCTTGAGGATCTTCAACGCGCACACGGCCCCCGATGGAATGACACACAACTTGTCGAGGGAGAGGCACAGCCGCGCCTTCTCGGCGGTCGCCTCCCTTCCGGGTCCGAAGGTGTGGGGTGGTGGCCTTCCGGATCGCCGCGACGGCAATGCCGCTGCTCAAGGCGTCGTAGACGTCCCGAAGGTATGCAGACATTCTCCCGTGAAAGGAAAGGAGTGAGAGTGAAACTCCCATTCTAATTCGTCCACGAGAGCGGAGCCACTGCGACCTCGGGTTTTTCGGGGAGCGGCCCAACCGGAGCACCCAGGTTTTCCATGCACGCCGCTTTGCTTTGCACCCCGGGCCTGTCGCTTTTTTTGTGAACGGCGGGACAGTCGATGGCGGAAATCAATAGCGAACCGCCCGATTCGGGCACCGGTGGTTATTTCCGGCTCATCCGAAAGGTGAAAGGGTTTCTTCTGGAGTGAAGGTCACCACCAGCTTGCAGGCAGCCCACCAGTACTCTTCTTTCCCCCCTCCACGATGGTGTGCCCGCTTCCGGCCAGGTCCTTCCGCACGCACTCCGCCGCCGAAAGAGAAGGAACGGAAGTGAGGAGCAAGGAAAGACGCAGAACCGCTACCAGGGCCGAAATTCCTGCCCTCATGATGCCTCTCCCTTCCCGGAACCCCACCAGGAAGAGGCGCCCCCCCGCAACCCCCGATCCATTGACTTTCCCACCAGAGCGGATTTCGCGATCAACCGTCGGCACCCGGCCGCCGATCTCTCGGTCGAGGCTCAAGCCCTCGCCGTGGAGCCCCCCACGGCTCGAAAAAAAACCGGAGCCTGAAAGGCTCCGGCTAACGATGTTTCTTGGCCGACTATTGGGAACCGGCCGGGAGACTAGATCTTCCGGACGTTCGTGGCTTGGGGACCCTTGGCGCCTTTTTCTTCGTCAAAGCTCACACGCTCCCCTTCGCTCAGCGTCCGAAAACCATCCGCCTGGATCGCCGAGTGATGGACAAACACATCATGTCCGCTGTCCGACTCGATAAAACCATAACCCTTGCTGTCGTTGAACCATTTTACGCGACCTTCCGCCATGCTCTTCATCCTTCTCTTAAAGTGATCATTGCTTTTGCTTTTCCCGGTCCGTTACTCAAAGTTACGTGGAACCGCACCATCGGCTTGGCGAAAGATCGATTTCCTGCATAACTAAGAATATCGTACGCGACTATCGCGTCCCATCTTAACGAAAGATTTCAGGAAAGCAAGGAATGATTGACCGTCTCTTTTATTCCGGTGCGCTTTCATGACCTTTTCAGACTTCCCCGGGCCCTTCAAGGAAGGACTCGAGGGCCCTTCCCCACCTCCGGTCGAGTCTCCTCCACGACCCCGCTCCGGCCCGGGTTCACAGGATTCCTCCACCTGGACGACGCGCATGCCCTGTTCGTAGGAAAACCGCCACGAGAGAGCTCCGCTCTTCCTCGAATCCCGATTTGCGCGCCCTGCGCCCGAAACCCAATGCCTACCCGAGAAGAATCACGCCTCTTCTTTCTTCTTGAGCAAAGACCCGAGTGCGGCGAAGGGCTGGTACGTGGAGGTGGGTTCCCGCCTGTCTCGGGGAGTTTCCTCGTCAAGCCACTCGGCATCCAGGTACTTGGAATGTTCATGATCGTGGCAAAACAGGCAGAGCAATTCCCAGTTGCTGCCGTCCGGAGGATTGTTGTTGTGGTTGTGGTCTTTGTGATGCACCGTCAATTCACGAAGCCGCTTCCCCGAAAATTCCCGCCCGCATCGGGCACAGATCTTGGGAAACAGTTTCATGGCCTGCTCCCGGTAGGCCTTCTCCCGTTCTTTCCCGAATCCGGAAAGGATTTGTTCCTTGCCGGGGTTCTTTGGAGTTTCCTTGGGGGTCATGAGTGCTCCTTTCCGTTTTTCGAGGGGGAAGGCCCGGGCAGAACACCCGGTCTTGGGCCAGGAGACCCGGCATTCATGGAGGCGTTGGCCCGGGCTTTCTCGGCTTTTCTCGGTCGGCTTCTCCGCGGAAGTCGTTGACTTCTCCTCGAATAAGGCCGTATCAAGAGGTGTTGGAAGACCTCCCGGCCATGGGTGTGGGCGGCAACGGGTCCCGAGCGCGATGAGCGGCGAAAACTTCCGCGCAGCGGGAGGGCCGGGATCCGCGGACTCAGGCTCGCCCGGAGGCAGCCCCAGCCCCGGGACCGAACCGCGGGGCGACGCGCACCCCGGGAGGTCGGACCCCTTCCCGCGGTTTCATTGGACCCGGAGGCGGGCGACCACTTTCTGTTCCAGGTCTTTCAGGATAGCGGTCATCACGGCGCTTTCCGCCACGGGACCGGAATTGTTCCATCCCAGCCGGAAGGCCCGGACTCTGCTCTCCCTGAATTCCTCGACGCTACGGGCCATGGCTTCCCAGATGAACAGTTTCTGCAGAATGTGTCGTTCTGCCGCAGAAAGATCTTTTTGCGTATCGACGGACCGGCCGTCCCCCAGGTCGATGATCATAAAATTCCACCCTCCAATGGAAGTGATTCAACCGACGGAGATGGAAACTTGCGTTGAGGGGTTCCGAGAGCATCCGGGCGTCATGCCCGCGAAGGCGGGCATCCGGTGAGTAGGCACGCTCTTTCCGGATCCCCCCTGCGCGGGAACGGCCAAAGGGATTCGTCCCGGTCGAATCGCTCAATCCAGCGGAAAGGAAGCAGATGGAGACTCGTAGATGCCTGGTAACCTGTTGCCTGGTGGTGATGATCTTAGGCCTCCCGCCAATCTTCCAATGTCGGGACAACCCGTCGGCCGCTCTGTCCGGGGAAGCCGGGTTTTGGGAAATCGAACCCGTTTCCTTCAGCTTCCAAAACGAGGCCAAGACTCTGCGCTTTCGGTCTTCGACCATCCGTATCTCCTACACCTTCCACCCCGCCGACCGGAATTCCGGATCCAAGCCCCTCTTCGTCTTTTTCAACGGAGGTCCCGGGTGCGCCACCTCCACCGGGCTCCTCAGTCTCGACACCTCCCCCTACACCCTGAACAAGGAGAGAACCGGCGACCGCTGGCTCAAGCAAAATCCCTACAGCTGGACGGCCCTGGGAAACCTTCTCTACCTCGATGCCCCCAATAGCGGCTTTTCCTACAACCTGACCCACCATGCCTCGGACCCCCGGCAGCGGGCCGACGAATTCAAGGTCCGGAATTTCAACCCCTTCCTGGACGCGGCTCAGTGCACCCGGCTGCTTCTCCGTTTTCTGGCCGCACATCCCACCCTCCAAGCCAATCCCGTGGTCCTCGTGGGGGAAAGCTACGGAGGAATTCGAGCCACGGCCATGCTCAATCTCCTGCTCTTCTACCCCAGCTACGGGGACGGGAGCAAGATCTACCGTGACAAGGCCCTGGCCGATGAAATCCAGCTCCACCTGAACCAGGTCTACCCCTCGCAGGCCGGCCGGCCGATGTCCCCCTCGACGGTGGCGAATCAATTCGGCCGCCAGGTGCTCATCGAACCCCTGTTGGCGGGAAGATACCAGGTCCAAATTGCCGGGGAAATGCTCGAGAGAAAAGGCTCCCCCATCTATCGGATCGCCGCCGAAACCGGGAAGACCTTTACCCCCTGCCGCAAAGTGGAGCCGGGGTCCGCGGCCGACCGCTGCAACCCGTACGGCAACGCCCTCAAATTCGTCCGAAGCGCGGGCAGGGACGTGTACCACTTCGCCAAGCCCGCAAACTGGTTTGAAGAGCTGGGAAACCGGGCGGGGGACGGCCTTCTTCACGCCCGTGTCTTTTCCCGGACCCTGGGGGAAGAGGCTCGATCCATTGTCGAACTGGCGCCTGGGGCCCGAGAGGAGGCGTATCGCTACAAAAAGAACGCCGCGGCCGACCTGGAGTCCGTCCTGAAGGGCCCGGCCTTTGATCGGTTGCCGCCCGGGGAGAGAATGTGCATCGAGAGCCGAGCCCGACGATTGGAGTCCGGCCGGGAGGTTTCCCGGCCCGGCGACGAAACCGGGCACGGGGGACAGGCGGGCCGCCCAAGCGACCTTCTCGTGGACGTCTTGGGCCCGCTCAACCCTTGGGACGATTACCTGGTAGGCTGCAATGACGCGGCCCTCGAGACCTTTTACGTAAACAGCGCCGTCAAGGCCGGGTTTCCCATCGAACCCACTTCGTTGCTCTACGGCCGGCTGTTCCTTCAAAACCTGGCCCTGGTGAAGACCTTCATCACGGACGCCGCTTACGACCTGGTCATCTACGCTCCGGCCCTGCCCGCCTCCCTGAAAAACTATCGAGCCATCGTCCGGGATGCGACGGTCCATGACGAGCACATTGCGGTCACCTATAAGCCGGGTTCGCTTCCCGACATTCCCACTCCCCTTCTGGCCGTGATCACCTTTCCCCATTACGACCGGGCGGGTCACGGAGTCGCCGCGTCACAGCCCCAGAAACTTCGCCACGACGTCGGCAAGTGGTTGAGCCGGTAAAGTCCCGGGTTTGGGGCGGGACCGGCGGAGCGGGCGTTCAGGACGGATCGCCCGAGAAAGGTTTCCCCTCCCCCCGGCCCGTTGCGCCCGGGGGGCAGACGATACTTGCTTCCCCCATCCATGGGAGGAGCCCGGCGAGGGGGAACGTCCCCTGTGTGCGGGACCCCAAAACGAAAGGACCCGGGGAATTCCCGGGTCCTTTTTCTGCCGCCTGAAGAGGAAGGCAGGCGACCTCCCGGCACTAGAGCCAATCCACGAAGTCCCTCTCCCTGCCGGGATCCACCGTAACCTTCCCCTCGCCGTCTTCGCACTTTCTGCAGCGAAACGAATCGCACGCCTCGCTCCCGTGATCGAAGCGAGGTTCTTTGTCCAACCCGCAAGATTTTACGTGCGCCATCGCATCCCCCATTTCCAGCGCCCCCCCACGTGCGCTCTTCAAGCAGGCTTGGCTGCAACCACACCGATCAGCCAATCGCTCAACCAGGATTTCCTCCGTTCCTGCCGACCTCCACCCAAGCAAGATCGTAGTCGGCCTCGGTCTTGAGCCGCTACCGCCGGGAAGGATCGAGGACACTCGATCCCGACAGGAGGGAGACCC
>JARKQW010000447.1 GCA_029974695.1 Syntrophobacteraceae bacterium
CCAACGTGCTGCTGGAAAGGGCGTCGGGATCTCCCTGGCGGCTTTCCCACACCCGGGCCCAGAACTCCTGGGAGATGCATTGCACGCCGTGGAGGAACCGATGCACATGCTGCAGGAAGCTCTCCACCGGCAGGAACCCAACTCCCGCGGAGTAGCCCAATCGACCGGCTACGTAATCCTGACGCTCCACCTTCAGGACCGACCTCGAAGCCCCAGACGCGTCGTGAATCAGGCTGCCCAGGCGGGCGTAATACTTTTCCGCCTGCTGGAGCAGGTCCACTTCCTGCCGGGTGAGGTAGCCCCGGAAGATGGCGTCCTCCAGGTTTCGGGTGTTGGTGGAGATGCGGCCCGCCAACCGAATGGCGTTGATGTCCGCAAGGCCCCCGGGGTCCTGCTCGAGGTCCGGTTCCAGCCAACTTTCCACCCCTTCGAGACGGACCTCCCGCTCCTTCACTTCTTGGTGGAGCCGGGCGAGAAGCTCGTCGCGCCTTTCTTCGATCTTGAGGTCCAGGGCCTTTTCCAGCTCGTCCAACAACTGTCGGTTCCCGGAAATGTACCGACATTCCAGGAGCCTCAGGAACGCCCCGAAGTCCTCTTCGATCCATTGCAGCAACTGAGGCACCGATCCTTGGGTCGCCTCCACCGTCCACCCTGCCTGCGACAGTGGAGAAGTGATCTCATCGAGCCAGCTTTCCTGCCAGGGAGAGGACTCCGCTTCGAGAAGCAGGACCGGCACGGGCATGGTGGGTCCAATTTGCCCCCGTGCAAACGGCCCCATGGCCAGCACCACGCCGCTGGACCGGAACCTCTCCGTATCCTGGGCGAGGCGGTTGGCCAAGCGGTTGTACAGGGAGATGACGGCAATCTCCAGGAGGCTTGTATTTCGGCTGAGCAGTCCTTCAGAGCTGTCTTCCATGAGCTGCTCTCGCTGCTTTCTCAGCGACTCGGCGATCGTTTGCATTGGCTCCATCCTCTATTTCCCGTTTGTTGACGACCCCTGATCGATCCATCCTGCGCGGGGTTAGAATATTCGATAATGGGCAGTTTAGGAAGTTCTCATGCGTCGGGGAGAGAAAAGCGCCGCGGAGGAGCCTTTTCGAGGACGACCCCGGCCCGGGAAGGCCGAGGGATCGGAACCGAAAACCGCCCCCGAGTGGATGCGGTTGTTACCGGCCGTGCCTTCCCCCAGGGGGCGTTCGATCCCCGGTCCCGAAAATGCCGTCTCTTACTTGACCCTCCGCGAAATCCCGGATATTTTTCCATCTTCGCCGGTGCACACCCCATTGGTTTACAGGAAAGGAGCTCAGAGGTGATCGCCATACTCGATTACCGGGCCGGAAATCTCACCAGCGTTGAAAGGGCCTTGGGGCATCTGGGTTTTGAATGCCGGATCACCCATTCCCGTTCGTTTATTGAGAGGGCCGAGCGAATCGTATTTCCGGGGGTGGGTGCCGCGGGAAGATCTATGGAGAGTCTCCGGGAACTGGGCCTGGATGAGGTCCTCAGGGATCGGATTCGGGCCGGGGTCCCCGTCCTGGGCATCTGCGTGGGCCTCCAGGTCCTGTTTGACTTCAGCGAGGAGAACAACACCCCTTGCCTGGGAATCCTCCCGGGCAGGGTCCGCCTTTTCCCCGGGGATATGCAGGGAGACGACGGCAGGGGGCTGAAAATCCCCCACATGGGGTGGAACGGGGTCCGTTTCCTATGGGACCACCCGGTCTTCAGGGATATTCCTCCCGAGAGCGAATTCTACTTTGTCCACAGCTATTACCCCGAACCGGCGGTTTCCCTGCACGCCGCCGCCGAGACTCACTACGGGATCTCCTTTGTTTCAGCCGTATCTCGGGACAACCTGATCGCCGTCCAGTTCCACCCCGAGAAGAGCGGTCCTCCGGGCCTGAAGCTGCTGGAGAATTTCTGCAGGTGGAACGGATAATGCACTGGAGGGGACCCGTATGCTGAGCAAAAGAATCATCCCCTGTCTGGACGTCCGGGACGGGAAAACCACCAAGGGAATCCGGTTCCGGGACAATGTGGACATCGGGGACCCGGTGGAGATGGCTCGGTTCTATTACGAAGAGGGTGCCGACGAGATCGTGTTCTACGACATCACCGCATCCAGCGACCGCCGCCCCATCATGATCGACGTCGTCCGACGGGTGGCCGAGACCATCTTCATTCCCTTTTCCGTCGGCGGGGGGATTCGTACCCTGGACGACATGAGAGAAGTGCTCCTGGCGGGGGCCGAAAAGGTAAGCGTCAATTCCGCGGCCGTCCTGAATCCCGACATCCTTTGCCGGGGGGCCGAATCCTTTGGAAGCCAGTGCGTGGTCCTGGGAATGGATGTGAAGCGCGTCGCTCCTTCCACCCGGATTCCCTCGGGATACGAAATCGTGATCAACGGCGGCAGGACCGCCACGGGGATGGACGCCGTCTGGTGGGCCCGGGAAGCTCAACGGCGGGGCGCCGGAGAGATTTGCCTCAATTCCATCGACGCCGACGGAACTCAGGAAGGCTACGAGCTGAACCTCACCCGGCTCATCTCGACCAGTGTTGGAATTCCGGTGATCGCCTCAGGGGGAGCCGGGCGCCTCGATCACCTCTTGGACGTACTGACCCAGGGACACGCCGACGCCGCTCTCGTTGCCTCCATGGTGCACTTCGGGACCTACACCATTCGGCAGATCAAGGAGTTCCTCATGGGGAGAGGAGTGAAGGTGCGCAGGACCTGGTAGTTTTCATGGTATCTCTGACGGCGGACAACAGAAGGAGGAGCCGAATGAAAAAAGTCGCC
>JARKQW010000466.1 GCA_029974695.1 Syntrophobacteraceae bacterium
CCTGGCCCGAACCAGTTGACCCAGATTTTCCTCGACCTTGACCCCGCCGGTGATCTCCTTCAAGTAAGCTTCCTCCTCGGGAATATGGTCGTAGCAGATGGATACGGGCACAAACACCAGGTCCGGGCAGAAGCCTTCCTCCACGGCCTGGATCAAGATGGCAAGAAGCCCAAGCTTGGGGAGCACCATTTTCCCCGTCCGGCTTCTGCCCCCTTCTATGAAAAACTCGATGTTGTGCCCCAGCTGAACCATGGTCTTCACATAGAGGGAAAAGACCTCGGCATAGAATTTGAGCCCCTTGAAGCTGCGACGGATAAAAAAGGCCCCGGCCCGTCGAAATATGGGACCCAGGGGCCAGAACGCCAGGTTCTTCCCGGCCGCCACCACGGGGAGGGAAAGGTTGTTGTGAAAGAGCACGTGGGAGAGGATCAGGTAATCCATGTGGCTCTTGTGGGTGGGGATGTAGACCAGCGTGTTGTTGCGGGCCGCCTTTTTCACGCGGTGAAGGCTTTCCATGTCCACGTGGACTCCGTCGAAGAGATTGTTCCACATCCATCCCAGGACCTTTTCCCCCAGTGCAAACAGGGTGAAGTTGAAACCGGCGGCGATTTCCTCGAGATACTGGTCGGCTTCCATGCGGACCTTCCAGATCTCCTGCTTGCTGGACCGGGCGCGCCGCTGCATGAAGGTCTCCAGCCGGGGATGGTGCAGAACGATATCCTTGAGCTCGATCTTGCTCTTGAGCAGGGGCCCCACGATGGCCCGCTTGAGGGTATCGGTGGAATCGATCAGGTTCCTTCGCAGCTGAAAGATCTGTTTGCGCCGTTCTCCCAGGGCTTCGGAAAGCTCCGGCAGCACCTCCTGCAGGTTCAAAGGCTCGCCCGCCTCCAACACCGCGTTGGGGTAGCTGCGAAAGAAAGAGACCACCTTTCGAAGCAGTCCCTGTTCTTCTCTCTGTCCCAGGAAAATCTCCAGGAGACCCCGTCGTTCTCGTCCCGGGTCCCGGGTGTACAGCAGCACAAGGGGAACAATGAAGACCGGCCGTGCCATCTGTTTCTGGATGTCTAGGAGGTGCTCGAGGGGGTCGTTTCCCACCCGAACGGTTCGTTCATAATACCCCTGCTTGCCCACCAGGAAGAACAGCCCGGAAGAGCCGCCCATGACCTTTTCCCGGTAGTGCTTCCCCTCGTAAGGGTTGGGCAGGCTGCCGTTCCGCAGGTAGTGGAAGAGGTGAGCCCCGCAAAGCTTTAACGCGTACCAGCGGGGCTGCCAGGCGTAAGGATGCAGGTCGAAGAGGAACTGAGGGGCGGGAAGGCCCAGTTGATGAAGGCGAAGGGAGAGGAACACGAAATCCAGTTGAGATCGGTATTTGACGGCATAGACCAGGGTGCCCTTCTTGCCCAGATCGTCCAGCAGCTTCTGCTGGTCTTCGGGCATGAAGGTTTTGGAAATCAGCTTCTCGAACCAGCCTCGGAACAAAAAGGACGGCTTTTGGTCCACAGAATACCCGAAGGGGTCTTTTCGGATGGAAAGAGGTTCTTCCCCTTTTGTTCTCTGCAACCATTGAAACATGGGTGGGCACCTTCTTCTGTTGAGTCCGTTCCCGGGAGACTCCTCGGCCCGACTCCCAAACCCGCCCAAAACAAGGACCAACCGGGTTCAAGGGGGTCCCGTGCCGCCGATTCCCCTCCAGCGGTCGGCCATGAAATCGAGGGCATGTATAAAGCAAGATACGCTATCAAAAAAGGGGGGAGAAACCAAACTATTTGTGGGAAATTGACGGATGCGACCACCCGCCCCCCCGGGCTTCCCGCCTCAAAAATGGTTGATTGTGGAATGGGACTCCTCCATAGTGATGGGCACCTTCAACGGCAACGGGAGAACCACCGGTGTTGACAGAGCTGCTCGTACACAACCTTGCCGTCATCCGGGAGCTCGAGCTCTCCCTCGATGCCGGGCTCAACATTCTTTCGGGCGAAACCGGGGCGGGGAAATCCATCCTGGTGGGAGCGGTGAACCTGCTTCTCGGGGGACGCGCATCCCAGGAGATGATCCGTACCGGGGCCGCCGAGGCCACCGTTCAAGGCATCTTTTCCCTCTCGGATCCTTTGCCGTGGAACCGGAAGCTGGAGTCCCTGGGTATCCCTGCCTCGGACCGGTTGACCGTTCGGCGCAGCATCCATCGCAACGGTCGAAACCGGGTCTTCGTAAACGAGCGGATGGTGAGTGTCCAGCAACTCCAGCAGCTGGCCCGCGGTTTGGCCTCCGTTTCCGGCCAGCACGAGCATCAGCTCCTCCTGGATCCCGAAATCCACCTCAGCCTCCTGGACCAGTTCGGAAGCCTCGATGCCCGGGTCGCAGAGGTCGGTGCCCTCTTCGCCCAGTGGGCCCGGCACCGGGAGGCACTGCACCGTCTGCGTCGCAGCAGGGAAGAACGCGCCGCCCGAGCCGACTTCGTGCGGTTTCAGCTCCAGGAGCTTTTGTCGGCCAAGCTCCAGCCCGAAGAAGACCGGAGCCTGGAACACGAGTTGAACTTGCTCAAACATGCCGCCGCTCTCAACGACGCGGCAAAGTCCGCCTACGAGACCCTCTACTCCGGGCGAGGGGCCGTGGTGGAGCAGCTGGCCTCCCTCGAGAAGAATCTCGACACCCTGGTCCGAATCGATCCGGGCCGGGCATCTTTCAAGGAGCATCTGTCCCAGGCCCGAATCCACGCCGAGGAATTGGCCCATGCTCTTCACAAGTACGCCCAGCAGATCACGTTCGACCCCCAGAGGCTCTCGGCCGTGGAGGAACGACTTGCCCTCCTCCATCGCCTGGGAAAGAAATACGGAGGCAGCGTCGAAGCCATGCTCCGCCGCACGGAGGAGCTCCGAAAGGAGCTGAACGAGGCGGAAGACGTCGGCATGCAGGAGGAAGAGCTGCAGAATGCCCTCGAGGAAGCACGCCGCCGATACCTTGAGGAAGCAGGCAGGTTGTCCCGATCGAGGCGGGAGGCGGCCGACCGACTGGCCGCCGAAGTGGTGGGAACCCTGGCCCGGCTGGATATGCCCTCGGTGAGGTTCCGAGCCCTCTTTTCCCCGGAAGATGTCCCCACCGACCCCGGGGAAGACCTCTTTTCCCCCCGGGGGATCGATCAAGTGGAATTCCTGCTTTCGGCCAACTTGGGCGAAGACCTGAAACCTTTGTCCAAGGTGGCTTCGGGGGGCGAACTTTCGAGGATTCTTCTTTCCTTGAAGGGTCTCCTCGGCCGAAAAGGAGATGCGGAAACCCTCATATTCGACGAAGTGGATGCCGGAATCGGCGGCCGCACGGCGGAGCTGGTAGGGTTGCAGCTCCGGCGCCTGGCCCGGAAACAGCAAGTCATCTGCATCACCCACCTGCCCCAGATCGCATGCTGCGGGGACGGCCACTACCGGGTGGCCAAGGAAACCGTAGGGCAGGAAACCCTCACGGGCATTCGTCGCCTCTCCCCGGAAGAGCGCATCGAGGAACTCGCCCGGATGCTGGGGGGCATCGACATTTCCGAGAAAGCCCGGGCTCATGCGGCCGAAATGCTGAAATCCCTCCGCTGACCTGGATCTGCCCGCCGCAACAAATCCCCTCGGGAAAGGCACCGGAGGAATTTCCGCCCAACCGGGGGATGCTTGCCGGTCATGCCCCATCCGACGGCGGTCCCTGCCGGCGGGGATAAACCGGGTGTCCAAAGGGATTTGCAGGTTGCGCCTGCC
>JARKQW010000491.1 GCA_029974695.1 Syntrophobacteraceae bacterium
AGGCACGCCGCCAGCGTTTATTCTGAGCCAGGATCAAACTCTCCAGTTCTCCCAAACCTTCCCTAAAAGGCCCAGCACCTTCGACCCACTATTTAGTTTCCAAAGAACAGGGGAAATTTTTCATTCCCTTTTCCGCTTCCCGGGGGTCCATCTTTTTCCTTCGGGACCCTCCTTCCTTGCGGGCAGACGCTCTTTATACTGCGGTGCGTTTCCTCTGTCAACATCTTTTTTTTGGTGCACCGCGCGCCCTGAAGCGAAGCGGGATTCTACTCATTTGCGGCCCGGAGTCAAGAAAAAAAACATCAGGGTTTCGGCCGCACCCGCTTGGCGTAGGATGCGGCCTCCAAACCCGCCACACAGCCTTCCCCAACCGCCTTGGCCATTTGCCACGGAGGCCCGCAGATGTCTCCGGCGGCATACACGCCCGCCACGTTGGTCTCCTGCTTCCTGTTCACCGCGATATAGCGCATGTTTTCAGAATCCAGAGCCACATCCAACCCGGCGGCAAGCTCCAGGGCACCCTTGGCCCCCAGTTCGATAAACACCCCGTAGACCTCGATCCTTTGTCCGTCATCCAGGAGGATCGCTTCGACCCCTTGGGTCCCCTGAATCTCCCGGACCCGGCGGCCCGGATGCAGGACGATGCCGCTGTTTTCCACTTGGTACCGAAGATGTTCGCTCACCTGGAGTTTTTCATAAACCAAGTGGACTTCCTTTGCCAGAAGCAGCATGGTCAGTGCCCCGGAACAGGCGGCGCTTTCGTTTCCCACCACCGCCACCGATTGGTTGCGAAAGAAGTTGCCGTCACACTCCACGCAATAGCTGACCCCCTTGCCCAGAAACTCCTTCTCCCCGGGCACGTTGAGCCGGTTTCGGGAAATGCCCATGGCAAGGATCATGGCCCGGGCTGCAAGCCTCTTTCCCGACTCTAGGTCAATGAGGAACTCCCCACCTTGACCTCGGCTCAGGCCCAACACGTCCTCGTCCAGGAGTTCGGCACCGAAGGCCCGGGCTTGCTCCCTTCCCTGCACCAGGATTTCTTCCCCCGTGGAATGGGCCGTACAGCAGTAATTCTCCACATGAGCCCTGTAGAGCGAGCTTTTGTGGATGCGGCCCAGGACCGCAACCTTCACCTTTGCCCGGGAAGCATGGATGGCTGCCTGCAGTCCCGCAGGCCCGCTCCCCAGGATCACCACGTCGTAGTTTATGCGATTGTCATCCACCTCGTCCACCTCCTCGGACCCACGATTCGTCAACCTCCGACCGCGCCAAAGATTTAGCTGTCCCATTGATCTTGGGGACCATTCCTCGTTCCAGGATTCCATCAATATAAGGGCCGGAGGAAATCCGGGGTACCTTTTTCGCGCATTCGGGATTACTTTGGGGTTTGTTCGACAAGGGCCGAAGAGGCTGGCGGAGGGGAAGGAGGGGGCCCGGGATCATGAGTGTTTCAGCGAAGAGGCCCATGGGTCTTGGAGACCCGATCGGGCGGGCGGCCCGGGTCACGGCGGCCATCATTCGGCGTACGGGCAGATTCTTCCTCGTACAGAGACCCCCGGAAAAGAGCTTCGGGCTCTTCTGGGAATTTCCCGGAGGCAAGGTGGAGCCGGGGGAAAGCCTCGAAGAGTCTTTGCAAAGAGAAATTCGGGAAGAACTCTGTTGGGACATCGACGTGGAGAGGCCTTTCCACACGGTCGCCTGCCGGGTGGGCGACCTTCACATCGAGCTTTACGCCTACTGGTGTCGCATCCGGGGCGGGGACCTTTTCTTGCGGGAACACCTCTCCTTCTATTGGGCCTATCCCGAGGAATTTCGTCATTTCCTGTTTACCCGGGCGGACCAGGAGCTGGCCGAGGTACTCGCGACGGGATCCCGCGGGTCTCTTGGTCCAAAGATGCCTTCCCGGCGATGAATCCGGGTTGATCGTAGAACCGGGGAGTATTTTTCTTGCCGGGAATGGGTCCCGCACTCTTTCGAGGGAACCCCGGTCCCGATGATCCGCCAAACCGCCGGGAAGACGGAGCTCTTTTGTTCCTTCGTCTTGTCAAGGCGACCTATAAAAGGTTAAGAATGGACGGTTTTTTCTCCAGATCGGACAGGGCAGAGCGCGCCCTTCCGGGACGGGAAGCCGCCACCCGAGAGCCTTTCAAAGAAGAGAGCCTCATGCAGCAGAAGAATTCAGCCTGGCGAACGTTTTATGAAGCGCTGGCTTCCGTGAAACTGAGCGTATTCCTTTTTCTCCTTCTGGCCGTTTGTTCCATCTTGGGAACTCTTCTGCCTCAAGGGCTCAGCGTCGAAGAGCTTCAGCACCGCTATAAGCCGTCCGTTGTCTGGTGGATGGAGACCCTGAGTCTTCACGACTTGTACCATTCGGGATGGTTTCAGATCCTGTTGGTTCTCCTTTGCGTCAACCTCCTGGTATGCTCCATCCAGCGCTTTCCCAAGACCCTGAAGCTCCTTCAAACCCGGGACGACCCCGTGGACCCCGCCAAGCTTTTGAAGTTTGGTTCCAGTTTCGAGATCACCACCAGGCTCCCCTGGCGGGAAGCGCAGGCCCGGCTCGAGGGAATCATCCCGGGTGAGCTGGCTCCCTTGAGACTCGCGCCGGGAAAGAACGGGTTTGCGGCCGTTGCCGAAAAGGGTCGATGGAGCCCCCTCATGGTCTACGGGGTGCACTTCAGCGTATTGCTGATCCTGTCGGGCGCTCTCATCGGCTCCTTTTTCGGATTCAAAGGGATGATGAACATCCCGGAAGGACAGCTCTCCGACGAAGTTCTTCTCTATCAGCGTCGCCAGTCTCTGCTCCTTCCGTTCCAGGTGCGCTGCGACGACTTTGACGTCTCTCTCTACGACACCGGGGCCCCCAAGGAGTACCGTTCGGACTTGGTCATCCTCGACGAAGGGAAAGAGGCCCTTCGGCAAACCATCCGGGTGAACGACCCTCTGACTTACCGCGGGGTGACCTTTTACCAGGCCTCCTACGGGTTGATCCTGAAATCGGCGGACGTCGAGTTGACGGACAAGGAAACCGGGAAGACCTATACTCTGAGCCTTCCGTACAGGGAGATGGTCCGGATTCCCGGCACCCAGGATCAAATCGAGGCAATTCAGTTTCAACAGAATTTCAGCCGTTTCGGACCTGCAGTGGGCATCGTGCTCTTGAGGGAAGGACAAACCGAACCCATGGGATCGTGGATCTTGGTGAAGATGCCGGAGTTTCACGGCAACCGCGTCCAGAACTACCAGGTGAAGATCACCAAGACCGAGGAAGGCTACTACACCGGCCTCCAGGTGAAACAGGATCCGGGGGTCTGGATTGTCTATGCCGGGTTTATTTTGCTGTTGGCGGGGATCGGAATCACTTTCTACAC
>JARKQW010000506.1 GCA_029974695.1 Syntrophobacteraceae bacterium
CCGAAGCTGCTTGAGCCTCTCCTTGTGCTTGACTCCGTACCGGTGTTCCTCGTCGATGTTGACCAGGCCCAGGTCCCGGAATGCCACGTCGTTGTGGAGCAGTCGGTGGGTCCCGATGACGATGTCCACCGTTCCCCCGGCCAGTCCCTCGAGGACCCGCTTCTGCTGCGCTGCGGTTTTGAAGCGGCTGAGTCCGGCCACCTCGATGGGAAAACCCTGAAAGCGCTCGGTAAACGTCTGGTAATGCTGCTCGGCCAGGACCGTGGTGGGGACCAGCATGGCCACCTGCTTGTTGTCCATGACCGCCCGGAAGGCCGCCCTGAGGGCCACCTCCGTCTTTCCGTACCCCGCGTCGCCGCAGACCAGCCGGTCCATGGGCCGCCGGGAACTCATGTCCTCGAGAACGTCTCCAATGGCCCTCATCTGGTCCGGGGTTTCCTCGAAGGCGAAAGTGGCCTCGAATTCCCGGAGGTACTTGTCCGGCCCGGAAAAGGCGAACCCTTCCCGGACCCGGCGGACGGCATACAGTTGCAGGAGTTCCGCCGCAATGCGTTGTGCGGACTCGAGGGCCTTCTTCTTGGCCGTCTCCCAGCTCTTGCCCCCCAGTTTGTCCACCTTGGGTTCGTGGCCCTCGATGCCCATATACTTCTGGACCCGCTGGAGCTTGTCCACGGGAACGTAGAGACGGTCGCCGTCCTGGTATTCGAGGAGCAGGAAGTCGCTCTCCAGGCCCCGAACGGAAAGGTGAACCAGTTCCCGGTAGATGCCCACCCCGTGATCCACGTGAACCACGAAATCGTTGGCATGAAGGTCCTGGAAGGAATGGAGAAACACCCCCAAAGGCGGTTTGGATGCCCGGCGGCAGCCTCGTTTCTCGAAGATCTCCTCTTCGCTCACAACGGCCAGCCGCTCCCGGGGCCAGTAGAAACCCTTCTCGAGGGCGCCCACCAGGACCTTGACGGCAGGGGCGTCGAAGGATTCCTCCCCGAAGGGCAGGGAGCTGAAAAGGGCGTCCACCCCGTAGCTTTTCAAAAGGTCGGTGAGCCTGCGGGCCTGTTCCGCGTGACGGCAAAAAAGGGAAGGACGGATTCCTTGGGATTGCCATTCCTGGAACTTTCGGGCCAGGGGTTCCAGGAGCCTTTCCCGGGTTGGGTGAGATTTGATGGAAATCTTGAGTTCTTCATGGCCCCGGGTGCCCAGGTCGAAAACCTTGGTGTCCGGGCCGTCGGAAAGGGAATTCACCCGAAGTTGCTGGAAGGACTCGATCCTTGTGAGCAAGTCTTCGGGGTCTCCAAAGAGCCGGGAGGGAGGGATCTTCCATTCGTGGGGAGTCTCCCGGGTCTCACCCTCGGAGAGGACCTCCCAGTAGAGTTTGTCCATGCGTTCCCGGACCCCCGCGGCATCGGACCACACCACGAGGCATCGCTTTTCGAGATAGTCGAGGAGCGTCACCATCTTTTCGTGAAAGACGGGTAGAATGGCCTCGTAGGCTCCCAGCTGGTGACCTTCCTGGAATTTCTCGAGCCAGACGTTGCCGGCGGCCGGGGTCAGCCTTTCCGCCTGGACGTCGTGGTAGACGGCCTTCTGAGCCCGTTCCAGGGCTTCGGCGTTGAGGACGACTTCGCTTGCGGGCAGGAGCAGGGCCTCCTCGATGGTCCCCATAGAGCGTTGATTGGCTGGGTTAAACAGGCGAACGGACTCGATTTCGTCGTCGAAGAACTCCAGCCTCAGGGGGTACGGGTAGAGGGGTGCATACACATCCAGGATTCCCCCTCGTCGACCGT
>JARKQW010000515.1 GCA_029974695.1 Syntrophobacteraceae bacterium
GATCCCTTCTCCCTGGGCCACGGGATCACAATCCTGGCAACGGGAGCCCGTGAGTTCAAACCCGACGACTACCTGTACGGAAAAGACCCTCGAGTCCTGACTCACCTGGAACTCGACGCTCGGTTCATCCAAGGGGACGAATCCCTCAAGGAGATTCGATCTGCAGTGTTCATCCAGTGCGTCGGTTCCCGGGAAGCGAATCGCCCGTACTGCAGCCGGGTCTGCTGCACTCATTCCATGGAGAGCGCCCTCGAGCTCAAACGGCGCAACCAGGACATGGATATCTACGTACTCTACCGGGATATCCGCACCTACGGCGAAAGGGAAGACCTGTACAGTCAGGCTCGCAAGGAGGGCGTCGTCTTCGTGCGCTACGACCCCGAGAATCGCCCGCAGGTTCGTACTGAAGGATCGGCCCTGCAGGTGACGGTAACGGACCCCATCCTGGGACGCCCCCTGGCCATCGAGCCGGATCTGCTGGTCCTGGCCACCGCCATTGTTCCCTCGGAAAACGAACTGCTGTCCCAGTTCTTCAAAGTGCCCCTGAATTCCGACGGGTTTTTCGTGGAAGCCCATGCCAAGCTGCGACCCGTTGATTTCGCCACGGACGGCGTCTTCGTCTGCGGACTGGCTCATTACCCCAAAGCGGTGGACGAGAGCATCGCCCAGGCCCTGGCTGCCAGTGCCCGTGCCATGGTGCTTCTGACCCGAGGAAAGGTCCTGGTCAGCGGGGCGGTGGCCGAGACGAATCAGTTTCTGTGCAGCGGGTGCGGAACCTGCGTAACCGTGTGTCCCTATTCCGCAGCCAGTCTGAACGTCCACGGAAAGTCGGAAATCAACCCGGCCCTGTGCAAAGGCTGCGGCCTCTGCACGGCATCCTGCCGCTCGGGGGCCATCCGCCTCCACGGTTTTGACGACGCCCAGGTGTTTGCCATGATCGAAAGCGTCTAGGGGGGATTCCGGTTACAGCGCATAACGGCAAGGACGGGGAAGGAGTCTCTCCCCGTCCTTTCTTTTGAACCGATTTCCGGAAGGTTTTCTCTTCCTCATCCGGATACTCTCCTCTATCGAGGCAAGAGGGTCCCCACTCCCCCCGTCGGTGGGAGTGGGTCCGGGTGAGGGAAATCTTGCATTTGCCGGTACGTCTCTAATGGGTTTTCACCTCGATCCTCTTCTTTTCGGTTCGTTCGGTCTTGGGGATCCGAACCTGGAGCACACCATCCTTGTAGGTGGCCTCTATTCCCTCCTCCCTCACATCCGAGGGGAGGGTGAAGGACCGGGTGAATGAGCCGAACTGCCTCTCGCAAAAATGGTAGAACTCGTTCTGCTCCGATCTCTCGTCCTTCTTCTCTCCCTTGATGGTGAGAACGTTTCCCGCCAGGCTGATGTCGAGGTTGCGGGCGTCGATGCCGGGCAGATCCGCCCTCACGACCAGGTGGTCCTCCGCCTCTGTAATGTCGAAGGCGGGCATGAGTGCCCCCTGTTCCCTCCACAGGGAGGGCATCATCTCACGAAAGAGTCGGAAAGGCATGAACTCGTTCAATAGACGATCAGCCCAGTCCCAGGCCAACGGAGCATTGGTTACGGATCGTTGTTTTCGAAACGGGGTCAACTCAAACATGGCTCGAACCTCCTTTCACTCAACATTTCCGATACTTATTGCGTTTTACATCCAAAAATTAATCGATTCCTCGGGGCTGTCAAGGTCCGCGTCTCCACCTTCGAGGGGAGGACCGAGGGGCTGAAAATGCGGATCGAAAACCAGAGGCAAGTCTTGAGAGGCGTCCGATCCCATCAAAAGTCGGACGGCGAATGGACACGGTGGAGAGGCGGTATTAGCATAAGCGGAAGATTTGATTTTGACTGGGTTTTACTTTAGAAGGAGGGTACGAGGATGGATACGAATCAAGACCCCATGTTGACGATATTCTGTACCGCCATCGAGATGAAAGAGAAGAAGAAGGCCCTCTACGAGGGGGCCATGAAGACCTGCCCGGACCAGGTGGGAATCGAGACCTTTCGCATGCTCAAGGATGCCGAGGAGGACCACGCCCGAAGCCTCCAGGCGGCCTACGAGGAACTCAAGAAGGGCTCTGTTCCCGCGGACGCATGCCGGTTTGTCCCTTTCGACGGCGAGGACAAAAAATCACTCTTGAGAAGGATCGCCCGGGAACACGGCAGGATGCCCCGGGCCTGCCTGGACGACGTGGCGGCCATTGAAACGGGGCTGAGTCTCGAGAATGCCAGCATTTCCTTTCTTGACAAGCAGGCTCGGTCGGCCGAAGACAAAGGGGTGCGAGAACTTCTCGAGAGACTGATCGGCGAAGAGCGTCAGCACTGCATTGTGTTGGCCGACCTAAAATTCTACTATACGGACCCCGAAGGGTGGTTTATTGAAAAAGGAAAGGCCGGTCTGGACGGGGCTGGGGAACTTGCCTGAGACTTGCCCGCGGGATGGACGGACGGAACGCTGCACGACAAGGGATTTCCCCCGGGCCGAGCGATCTCCCGGTTTCGGGGGCTTCGACCCCGATGGATTTGAGGTAGACCCCCGGCGTTATTCCCGCAATGGTCGGATTCGAGACTTCATGACGCCTATCGGGCCCCGGCGCCCGCCGGGAACCGGGTCCGGCTTGGGGCGGATGCGGCTGTGTCAACAACCGGGGTTTCGAACCCACCTGCCGAGAAGCCGATTCATCCGGTTTTGGGAAAGGCGGGAGCGTTCCGGTCGTCGACTCATCGTGTTCCTCGTGGTCTGGCGACGGGGCCCGGCCGTCGGGGGTTTGCTTGGGTTCCCGCCGCAGTCCGGGGGAGGGGAGGATCGGGTACGGAGATGGGTCGTCGTGTATTCATGAAGCGACAGGAAGCATTCCCGGGAAATTGGACGGATCGTTCGGTGAGCGGAACTTTGGAGGAGGACATTCCATGGGCGGATTCAAACGGATCGGATGGTGGGTGCTGGTGGGTGCTGTTGCGGTGGGAATGCTGATTCCGGCTCCGGGGGCGTCCTCCGAGGCGATCGGTCCCCCCGAGGAAGGAGGGGTGCTTCCGGACGTCAAACTCACCCTTCCGGACCCGGCGGCTCATCAACAGTACCTGGGAGTGGGGGCGGAAGGGTCGTTCAAGATTCCCCAGGTTCGCGCAGAACTGGTGATCCTCGAGATATTCAGCATGTACTGCCCCTATTGCCAGAAAGAAGCTCCCGTGGTCAATGAACTCTACCGGCTCATTTCCGGCAACCCGGATTTGAAGGACCGGGTAAAGATCGTCGGGATCGGGGCAGGAAATACTTCTTTCGAAGTAGCGACCTTCCAGAAGCAGTTTTCGGTGCCCTTTCCCCTGGTCCCGGACAACGATTTGAACCTGCACCGCACTTTCGGGGACGTGCGGACCCCGTATTTCATTGTGATTCGTATGATGCAGGACGGTTCTCACCAAGTCATCTACTCCAAGGCGGGAGCTTTCGGCGATCCCCAAGAATTCCTGAATCTCCTCCTTTCCAAAGGCAAACGGAACTGAAAGGGGCATCCATGAAGATCGATTCTAAGCCCGCACGATTCCTGGTGGCCCTGGTGGCCGTGTTCTGCTGGAATACCGCACTTTCCCATGCCGTGTCCGAAAAATTCGAGGGGAAGATCTACTCGGGAGGACCACTCAAACCCCTAGACAGCCGGACCCAGCTCAAAGTGGGCGACCCCGCCCCCGATTTCACTCTTCCTTCTTTGTCCGGGGAAAAGGTGACCCTCTCGGATTTTCTGGGCAAGAAGAACGTGGTTCTTTCCTTTGTGCCCGCAGCCTGGACCCCGGTGTGTTCGGAACAATGGCCCGGGTACAATCTCGTGAAGGATTATTTCGACCAATACCAGGCGGTGATCTTGGGTATCACCGTGGACAACCTGGCCACCCTCCATGCGTGGACCCAACAGATGGGAGGAGTCTGGTTCCCGGTGCTCTCGGATTTTTGGCCCCATGGGGCCGTCGCGGCCAAGTACGGGGTCCTTCGATCGGAAGGCACTTCCGAGAGGGCCGTTTTCGTCATCGACAAGCAGGGAATCATTCGATACATGGATGTGCACGACATCAACCGGAGGCCAAACCTTGAAGCGATGATCGACGAGCTCCGGAAGCTCCCATAATCGGCCCCTCTTCGACGGATCATCGGAGCATGGAAAGGGGAAAAGGACGACGGATTTCAAAGATTCACGGAGGAGTATCATGGCAAAGAAGCAGAGACATTTGGTAAAGGGCCAGTGTCCGCAATGTGCTTGCGGCGATGTGAGTTTCATTCCCCCTGAGACGATGAAAGATAAGTACATCGGTCCGGAACAAGAAATAGAGATTCTCTGTCCTTCCTGCGGAACGAAGCACAAAGGGACCCTGGTGTTGGAGGAGGAGAAAGACTGAGTCTTTGTGGAGGGAAGCGTCTTTGGGGACGCGATGGAGAACCTGCTGTCAAAGAAAGGGGAAGGCTATGTCGACACCTGCACATTGTCCGGGTTTTGAGAGATTCAAACACTTGAGTTCGTTTATTTGCACGTGCTCCGAATGCGGGGCGCAAAAGGAAATTTTCTCGGATGAGTTCAGCAAACCGCACATATGTCCGCAGTGTAAGAAGGAAATGGACTTTTCCAAGTGCAAGACCGAAGTATCCGCATGACGGGGAGGAATTCCGCCCGGCCTTCGGCTCCCCCGTCCGCCGTTTAACCGGTTTGCATTCAGCCCGCCTTGTGGTCTCCTGTTGGGCTGACTTCCTGGATGAAGGAAAGGATTCTTCACGCCTTTCCTTCATCGTCCCATCCGTTCCCGCCCTTCCGGAGTTGCCGCCATGCCCAATCGCCTGATCCACGAAAAGAGTCCTTACTTGCTTCAGCATGCCCACAATCCCGTCGACTGGTATCCCTGGGGAGAGGCGGCCCTTCTCAAGGCGGGGCGGGAAAACAAGCCCATCTTCCTTTCCATCGGTTACGCCACCTGTCACTGGTGTCATGTGATGGCCCACGAGTCCTTTGAAGACCGGGAAGTTGCCGCCCTGCTCAACGAGCATTTCGTTTCCATCAAGGTGGACCGGGAGGAACGCCCGGACCTGGACAACATTTACATGAGCGCCTGTCAGGCGTTGAATCGGAGCGGAGGGTGGCCCCTGTCCGTGTTCATGACGCCCGGCCAAAAGCCGTTTTTCGCCGGGACCTATTTCCCCAAGCACGGCCGGATGGGGATGCCGGGGTTTGTGGACATCCTCAGCCAGGTGGTCCATCTTTGGGAGGCTCAACCCGATCGGGTCCGGCAGGCGGGAGAAGAAGTCACCCGGGCCATTCAGCCCCGGGAATTTTCCGGGTCTTCGGCGGTCCCGAAGGAAGAGGTTCTTGCACGAGCTCAACAGCAGCTGAAGGAAATCCACGATGTTCAATGGGGCGGCTTTGGAGGGGCTCCCAAGTTTCCCACACCGCACCATCTCACCTTCCTCCTTCGCCGACACGGGCAGGGACCCCGAAGCGACGCTCTGGATATCGTCGAGCGAACCCTTCATTCCATGCGTCGGGGAGGTATCTTCGACCAGATCGGGCTCGGCTTTCACCGCTACTCGGTGGACCAGCGCTGGCTCGTCCCTCACTTCGAAAAGATGCTCTACGACCAGGCCATGCTTTCCATGGCCTACGCGGAAGCCTATCAGCTGACTCGAAACGAGTTCTATGCCCGGGTGTTCCGGGAGATTTTCGAGTATGTTCTGGGGGACATGACCGATCCCCGGGGAGGTTTCCATTCGGCGGAGGATGCGGACAGCGAGGGCCAGGAAGGAAAGTTCTACGTCTGGACCCCCGACGAGGTCTTGGCTGCTTTGGGGAAAGAAGACGGGGACCTCTTCTGCCGTTTCTACGGCATCACCCCCGGAGGAAACTTCGAGGAGGGGTCGAGCATTCCCCACATCCCGAAACCGGCCTCGGTTTTCTCGGAAATGATTGGGATGAGGGTGCATGAGCTCGAAGGAATCCTGGAATCGGGGAGGCAAAAGCTCCTGGCTGCCCGGGAACAACGGATCCATCCTCTCAAGGACGACAAGATCCTCACATCCTGGAACGGGCTCATGATAGCGGCTTTGGCCAAAGGATTTCAGGCTTCGGGAAATTCCGCCTACCTGGATGCGGCAGCCCGGGCTGCGGATTTCGTTTTGACCGTGCTCCGGGACGATTCCGGGAGGCTTTACCGCCGCTATCGACTGGGAGAAGTGGCCCAGAGGGCCTACCTGGACGATCATGCCTTCCTGGTTTGGGGATTGATTGAATTGTACGAGGCCTCCTTCGATGTGCGGTACCTGGAGGAGGCCGTGAACCTCACCCGGCAGACCCTGGATCTTTTCGGGGATGAGAGGGAAGGAGGGTTTTTCTTTACCGGAAAAGATGCCGAGAGCCTCATTGTCCGGGACAAACCGATTTACGACGGGGCGATCCCGTCGGGCAATGCCGCGGCTCTGTTGAACCTGCTGCGATTGGGCCGCATGACGGGGAATACGGACTTCGACCAAGCGGCAGAGGGTTGTCTTCGCCGCTTCGGCCCGCTGGTGGAGGAGTACCCTTCGGGGTACACTCAGTTCTTGATCGGCCTGGATTTTGCCCTGGGCCCGACCCGGGAAATGGTGGTGGTCGGGGATTCCCGGGAGGCGCAGACCGGGGAGATGATTCGAACTTTGCACAGGGCCTTCCGACCCCGCTCCGTCCTGATGTTTCGGGCCACGGACAATGACGACGGACGTCTGACGAAGATTGCGCCCTTTGTGGAACCTCTCCGCTCCCTGGCGGGCAAGACGGCGGTATTCGCCTGTGAGAACTACGCTTGCCGAACCCCCGTGACCGATGTGAGGGACCTCGAGGCGAGCCTGGGCTCGAGGCCACCGACCTAAGCAAAATGCCGGGCAACGAGGATCCGCATGCGTGCCGTGCCCTCGACCGACTATGGGCTTTCTCTCGAGGGTCTTGCCCGAGGCTCGGCGGGATCTCCCCGGAAGGAGAGATGAACTGCGGTTGGGCACAAAAAACGCCAACAAGGCAAGAGGGTAGGGCCCGATCTGCTTCCGGTTAGGGGGATTTTGGGGGCTCCGGGGAGCCGCCCGGGGTTTTCCCCGGGAAAGTTTTCTCCCGTGCGTTCTCGCGCAATCCCGTGTTCCGTTCGGGGCGGCCCGGAAACGATTTATGACCGGCCCGAGTCCGGTCCAGGCAGGAAAGGAGTTGTTCCAATGAAATCCGTGAAGATTAAGGGGATGAGTTGTCAGCATTGCGTGATGGCGGTAACGAAGGCCCTCAACGAAGTTGCGGGCATCAAGGACCTCGAAGTGGATCTCTCTCGGGGGGAGGCGACCTTCGAAGAATCCGAGCCGGTGGACATGGAGTGGGTCCGCAACCAGATCAGGAAGGCGGGGTACGAGGTTGGTTAAGAGAAGTCTTCATGTTCGGGGGATGAGCTGCGCCGCCTGTGTTGCTCGGGTGGAAAAAGGCCTGGGAAGCATGGAGGGGGTTCGGTCCGCCGACGTCAATTTTGCCACGGGCAAGGTTTCCCTCGAGTACGATCCCCAGCTTGTGGATTTGGAAACCCTCAAGGGCAGGGTCCAGGAACTGGGCTACGAACCCGTGGAGCTGCCTTCCGACGGGGAGCAGGGGCCGCGCAAGGTTACCCTCCTGGTGGGGGGAATGACCTGTGCCGCTTGCGTTCGAAGGGTGGAACAGGCCCTGAAATCGGCGAAGGGGGTTGCGGACGCGGTTGTGAACCTTGCCACTTCCCGGGCTACGGTGACCTACGACCCGGAGTCGGTTGGCCTGTCGGACCTGCGGGGGATCATCCAAAGGGCCGGATACGATTTCCTGGGGCTTGCGGAGGAGTTCCGGAAAGATCCCATCGAGGCGGCGCAACAGGAGGAAAGGAGAGAGCTCAAAATCAAGCTCGGGGTGGGAGCCTTTCTAAACGTCTGGATCATGATGGGAAGCATGCAGGAATGGTTTCCCTTCCTGAGCGGCATTCCTCTCCGGGTCATGTCCTTTTTCCTGCTTGTCCTCACGACGCCGGTGGTGTTTTGGGTGGGCCGACGCTTCCTGTACGGGGCCCTCAAGGCTGCGAGGCAAAAAACCGCGGACATGAACACCCTGGTGGCCCTCGGGAGCCTTTCGGCCTACGTGTACTCGACTCTGGGCGTTTTTCGACCGGACCTTGTCGATCCCCTGGGCCATGGACCGCACCTGTACTTCGATAGTGCGGCCATGATCGTCACCTTGGTGCTCCTGGGACGGTTCTTGGAAATCGGGGCCCGAGGCCGAACCTCCGAGGCCATCCGCAGGTTGATGAGGCTTACACCCAAGACCGCCGCCGTTCTTCGGGACGGAATCGAGGTGGATCTTCCCCTGGAAGAGGTTCGGCGAGGAGACGTGGTCCTGGTCCGACCCGGAGGAAGCGTGCCGACGGATGGAATCCTACTGACGGGGGGCTCCACCGTGAACGAATCCATGCTCACGGGGGAGAGCCTCCCCGTGACCAAGGAGGTGGGGGACAAGGTCTTTGCGGGGACCCTCAACCAGTCGGGCAGTTTCAGCTACCGAGCCACCAGGATCGGGGCGGAAACGGTCCTGGCTCAAATCATCCGGCTGGTGGAGGATGCCCAGGGTTCCAAGGCCCCCATTCAACGGTTTGCCGACAAGGTTGCCTCCATTTTCGTTCCTGCGGTCATGGCCGTGGGAGTGGTTACCATGCTCGTGTGGTATTTCGCCGATCCCAACCCCGGATTCAGCCGGGCTCTCTTGAATTTCATCTCGGTCCTGATCATCGCATGCCCGTGTGCCATGGGCCTGGCTACCCCTACGGCCGTTATGGTGGGCACCGGCATCGGGGCCGAAAACGGCATTCTGATCAAGGGCGGCGAAAGCCTGGAGAGGGCCCACGAGCTGACGACCATCGTTTTCGATAAGACGGGCACCTTGACCCAGGGGACCCCTCGAGTGGTGGAGGTTCGGACCTTGCCGGGAGTGGATCCGTCCCAACTGCTCTCATGGGCGATTTCCGTGGAGAACCTGTCGGAACACCCCCTGGCCCGTGCCATTGTAGATTGGGGAAGGGCCCGGGGCATCCAGCCCCTGCCCGTGGAATCCTTCGAGGGGCTCTCGGGTTTGGGCGCTCGGGGGATCGTGGAGGGGAGATCCGTGGCCCTGGGGAACCAGCGTCTCCTCGATCAGTGGGGGATTTCCCTCGATGCCCTGGAAGACCCGGCAAACAGACTGGCCGAGGAAGGCAAAACCTGTGTTTTTCTGGCCGTGGATCAAAGGATTCAAGGGGTCATCGCCCTGGCGGACGCTCCTCGAGAAACGGCGGGGCCGGCCGTCTCGGCCTTGAAAAGAATGGGGCTTCATGTGGCCATGATTACCGGAGACCGACCTGAAACGGCCCGAGCGGTCGCCCGCGAACTGGGGATCGATCGCGTTCTGGCGGGGGTTCTCCCCGGGGATAAGGCCCAGGAGATCCGGAGGCTCCAGGAACAGGGGGAAGTGGTGGCCATGGTGGGGGACGGAATCAACGACGCCCCGGCCCTTGCCGTGGCGGACGTGGGCATCGCCGTGGGTGCGGGAACCGATGTGGCCCTCGAGGCAAGCGACATCACCCTGATTCAAAACGATCTTCGGATGGTGGCATCGGCCATCCGCCTGTCCTCCCTCACCATGAGGGTGATCAAGCAGAATCTTTTCTGGGCTTTCTTCTACAATGTCCTGGGAATCCCCGTTGCGGCCGGAGCCCTGTATCCGTTCTTCGGGGTCCTCCTCAACCCGATGT
>JARKQW010000042.1 GCA_029974695.1 Syntrophobacteraceae bacterium
ACCCTCGGCCACCATCTTGAGGATCTCTTTTTCCCTTTGGGTGAGCGTGTCCCAAGAGGTGCTGGTCTTGACCCTTTTTTTCCCCTCGAGGTATCCCTCGATCACCTTTTCCGAAACGCCGGGACTCAAATAGGACTTTCCGGAAAGGACGCAGTCCACGGCCAACATGAGTTCGCTGTGGGTTGCGTCTTTTAGGACGTAGCCGTCGGCCCCCGCTTTGAGGGTGGCCAAGATGTATTCCTCGGTCTTGTGCACGGTAAGGACCAGGATCTTCGTGTCGGGACAGGCCTTCTTGATCTCCGCGATGGCCCCCATTCCGTTCATCCGGGGCATGGACAGGTCCATCAGGACCAAGTCGGGCTTGAGGCTCGAACACAAGCGGACCGCCTCGAGGCCGTCTTTTGCCTCTCCCACCACCCCATACTCGGGGCACGAGGTGAGGAGCAGCCGAAGCCCTTCCCTCAGAATTGTGTGATCCTCTGCGATGACGATCTTCTTCGTGTCTCCCATCCCTAAAACCCCTTTGTGGAAAAAGCCGATGAAGTTCCATCCCGGCGTCATCCGGGCAAATGTCGCCTCGATATCGTCACCCGGGCAGAACGAGGGCGCGAATCAAGCGGACGACTGGACTCGGAATATCGCCAAGAGACGGAAGCACTCGAATGAGAACGGGCGGATGCCGGGCGCTTCCTGACGGAATCCTCGAAGCTCGGGGGAAAATACTGTCTTTTAACCCCGGACATACACTTTATCCTGTATTTACCGTTTGGTCAATTTGGCAAGAATAAGGGAAAGGGAAGAGAGGAGTTTGCGAATTCCGTATGGCTTTTGATTCCGGAGAGAAGGAATTCCGGGCGGGATATTGCTGTGAGGAAACCGGACATGCATTCAACCTTGATCGTAGAAGACAACCCAATCTTTCGTTCATCGCTTCGAGATATCCTGCTTTCCCATTTCCCTCGGATGCAGGTCTTGGAAGCGGAGAATGGAAGCGAGGCCCTGGAGAAGCTCAGGAAAGATATCCCCGACGTGGTTTTCATGGATGTGCGGCTCCCGGGTCAAAACGGCCTCGAGTTGACCCGGAAGATCAAGGCCGCCTACGGAGACGTGGCGGTGATCATTCTCACCAGCTACGACCTGCCGGAATACCGGGAAGCCGCTTTTCAATGCGGGGCCGATCATTTCTGCGTCAAAGGGTCCACCACTGGAGAAGAAATCGTCGGGATCGTGGGGTCCCTGCTGGTGGAAAGGGGAGAGAAGTTGCCCTAATCGCGCGGTCCGGGGAGGCATTCGATCATACATTTCCCCTTGTCCGCCGTCCAAGGGGGCCCTCGCCCGGTTGCCACAGTCCGAAGCCCTTCTCCAGCGGATGGTCTCACGATGACCGGAATCCCGTAGGAGGAGTAAGAGTATCCCATCCCGGGGAAGGGTTCGAGAGGACAAGGTATCTCAGACTGAGAGGGGGAGGATCGCAACACCCCCTTGAAATCAGCCGCACGGAAGCGGCTCCCGTGCGGCGAACCGGGCCGCCGGGGATCGTTCTCCCTTTGGGGAAGGAGGGAACCCCCTATTGAGGTCAGCACATGGAAAGGAGGGGTAGGGCAATGTCAAACGGGATTGTACTGGATTATCTGTCGGCGGATGAGGTCAAGATGAAAATGTCCATGACCGGGGGAATCCTTCAGGCGCAGAAATGGCTGGTGGTGTATAATGCCTTGGTCGATCCCAGACCGGTTCGTGAAATCGCCATGCACACGGGGCTGTCCGAAGCCAGCGTGGTTCGGATTCTTTCGGAATACAACCAACACGGGCCGACGGCCTTGAGTCCCACCGGAAGTTCGGGAAAGCGGCCTTCCTAAGATCGGGACCTCGTGGGGGGATTGCCTCCCGTAAGTGGTCCGACGGTTTGTGGGTCTGCAGAAGGAGTAACGGATGTCTCGTTGGGGGTTCTTGCTCGCCTTGATCACGCTGGGTCTTCTTTTTGCCTCCGATTCCGGGGCGTATCCCGCCGGAATCCACCCGGACCTGGAGTCGATCCTCGCAGGGAAAGGGGACCGGGACGAGCTTTCCGTGATTGTAACCCTGGCTCAAACGGTGGACCTCGATCCGTCGGGAGCGGTGCCCCGAAAAGCCCTCAGAGGGGCCATGATCCGGGCCCTGAAACGGTTTGCCGCTTCCTCCCAGGCTCCGTTGAAGGCCTTCCTGAGCAGGGAAGGGGTGGTGGCGGTC
>JARKQW010000074.1 GCA_029974695.1 Syntrophobacteraceae bacterium
TCCCGGGGGAACCCCTCGGATTGGGCGGAAGAGTTCCCGGTGCAAAAGGTGCGCCTGCGATGGAGGCCCCCGGGGGAGGCAAGCCGTCCTTGGATTTCCCGCCCCCGAGTCGACCCGGGGCAGGGGTCAAGGTTGTGAACTTGAGGAGCGACGCGAGGCTTCCTCGCCCCCGCCCCAATCCTCTCTACAGCCTCGACGGGCGGAACCCGATCCTCCGGGCCGGGGAATCGGAATTTTCGCCGCCGTCGAAATCCGGGTTCGTCCAACCCGGTCAGACGAGAATCCCGGCCCGTCATGGATTCCGGAAAACTGCGCTCCCTGCCGGATTCCCCGGGGGGCCGGGCTTCGCGGAGGGGAACAATCGGTCAAGAAGCATCCGGGGGGGACCCTCGGGCCACCACCCGGTCCTCCCCAAGGCGGAAAAGGGTAAGAGATTCCCTTCAAAAATACAAAAATGTTTCGTGGATTGACAAGGAAATTCCTATACATTTTTGGGGAAAAATGAGAAAATGATTCTGTAAGATACTGATATACAAGCAGTACTTAAGTTAACGCGTCTTCTGTAACCTCTACTAACAGCCGATAAGTACCTCTAAGAACGATATCACATTTTTGTACCGTTACTTTCAAACGAGAGGGGAATTAAACAAAAATGTACCCGGGTCGGGGGGGTCGGGGCGGGGATGGGAAAGATTGTTCATTTGGGGAAGGCGGCCGGGGGTGAAAAAAACCGCCGGCACGCAATTTGTCTAATGAAGAAGGAGGAACCCAAACCACGCACAAGAAAGGAGCCAACCCATGATCGACGTTTCCATCAAATACAACGTGACCGGCGGCAGCCAGCCCTGCGCCCTGTGCGGAGCGCTGACGGAATCCAAACACGGCCCGGACCTCTTTCTGGAAGGCACCATGCAGGTCATCTGTCCGGAGTGCGGCCAGGACCACGCACCCCACCTGGCCCGCTTGCTCGAGTTGGGCCAACAGGCCCAGTGCTACACCCAAGCCTGCGCCCGCTGAGGGGGCTCTCGAAAGGGCAGAGAATCTTCTCCGGCCGAAAAAGGAGGTTTTCCCCGGGGTTTCCCCGGGGATCGACAGCGCCTGGAACCCGGCCTGATTTCTGCTATAGTGGAAACCGATGGGAAGCCCCATGGGGCCGTGGGCCTTTGTCCCATCGAGGGACCCGCCGGCATCCGCCACAATCACTTGGTTGGCTTGAGCCCGGCGGCATCGGCCGGGTCTTTGTCCCGGGTTTCGCAGACCGGGGAGGGCGCAGGACGGGCGGCGAACTCCCGGGGGCTGATCCCCGACGCCGGCCGGCCCGATCCCGGCAGAATCATTCCATGTGTTGGAGGCCAAAGGAGAGGACGGTATGTCGGATCGACCTCGAGTCGTCTCGGGGGTGCATCAGCTGGATGCCCTGCTCGGGGGGCTTTTCATCGGAGACAACGTCATCTGGCACGATGACTCCGGAAGCCTGGCTTCGGTGTTCTGCCTCAATTTCATCCGGGCGTCCCTGGATCAGAACCGGCCCCTCATCTACGTCAGTTTCGATCGCTCCCCGCGCAACCTCCTCGAGAAGCTCGGACCCCTTGCCGATCATCCGTCCCTGACCATCCTGGATTGTTTCACCAGCGGCAAGGGGGCGAGCTCCCCCGTTTTTCTGCGCTTCTACGACGAGCCGGGCACGGACCGGGCCTGTGAGATTGTCCGGGTGGAGGAGCCCCGCAAGATCGATCACGTGATGGAGGTGCTCTACGGGGTCCACGCGGCCCTCGAGGGCTATGTGTGCTTTGTGTTCGAGAGCATTACGGGGATGCAGGAGGTTTGGGGAGGGGAGGATCACATCCTGAATTTTTACTCCCATTCCTGTCCCCGCCTCTACGAACTCAACACCGTGGCCTACTGGATCATGGAAAAGAAGGCCCACTCTCCCCGGCTCCGCGCCCAAATCAGCCAGATCGCCCAGGTGGTCATCGACCTGGGAATCAAGAGAGGCACGACGTCCTTGACCATCCTCAAGGCGGAGGATCGGAACCCGGCCGTTTTTCACAAACCCCACAACTACTGGACCCGGGACCTGACCATCGCCTTCGACGAGGAGAGGCGAATTCCCGGGGGAGTGGACCTGGGAGTGCGTTTGAAGGAGCTGCGAAGCAAGCGGGGATTGTCCCAGACGGACCTGGCCCGCCTGGTGGGGGTGACGCCCAGCACCATATCCCAGGTGGAGAGCAACCTCATCTACCCTTCCCTCCCCGCCCTGCTCAAGATGGCCGAGGTGCTGGCCGTGGACGTGAGCTCGTTTTTTCAGGAAAAGCCCTCCGCCGGGCACCGCCTTGTATTCACCGCCGCCGATGCCGTCGAGGTGAAGCTGCCCCAGATCCCCGAAGGTTTTGCCTACGCCCGGCTCCTGACCCCCCCGGACCTGGAGCCCCGGGCGGAACCCTTTCTCATCGAGGTTCCTCCCAACACCACCATTCCCTCTCACTTCTTTTTCCACAAGGGACACGAACTGGGATACCTGGTCTCGGGCAAGCTCCAGGTGAAGTTCGGACAGGCCTCCTACACCCTTCGGGGCGGGGACGTGTTGTACCTGGATTCCCAGCTCCCGGATCAGTGGAAGAACCCGGGAAGCTCTCCTGCTCGACTGCTGCTGATCAAGATTCGGTGAAAGAGAAAACGGGAAGAGGGAAAGGCAAGGTCGGGTCCCCGGTCCCGCCCCTTTTCCCGGGCCCCCGAACTGCGTACGAGAACCGGGGAAAGGGAAAGGACCGGGGAAGTGTGGTGGTCGGGGAGCGGGGGCTTCCCGTTTTGGCCTAGCTGTTCAGAATGGCTTCGGCTTCTTCCCGATACGCGTCCATCACGTACGGAATCCCCGTCACCCGGGTGCACTCTTCGGTTAGGGACATGAGCTCCCTGCGGCTGATGGAGGACAGGTTGAAGCAGCGGGACCCGGCCATGAGCTGCTGCAATCCCACCCGGATCTTGTCCGAGTAACTATAAATCCCGATGGCGCCCAAGGGAATGTTCTTGATCTCGGCATCGCCCACCAGGTCTTTGACGGCTTCGTAGCTCACGAAAATCTCTTCGGCGGTGTTTCCGTACTGGCTTACCGTCTTGGGCAAATCGTTTTTCTGTATCCATTCGGCGATGTTTTTGCCCACCATTCCGGGGATCATCAAGGCACGACCCATACAGATGGCCTTCACGAAGGGGGACCCCAGGGCCAGGGCCTTGAAGACGCCGTCCTCGCTGGAGAATCCGCCCGCGAAGGCGATGTCGGGGACCCTCTCTCCCCGGGCGGTGAGTTTTTGGCAGAAATCGTATGCCGCCGAATGAATGTAGAGGCTGGGAATTCCCCACTCTTCCATCATTCGCCAGGGACTCATGCCGGTTCCCCCCGGTGCGCCGTCAATGGTCAGAAGATCGATTTGGGCCTTGGAGCCCCACTTGATGGCCATGGCCAGTTCCCGAAGGCTGTAGGCCCCGGTCTTGAGGGTGATTCGCTTGAAGCCCAGTTTTCGCAGCCGAGCCACTTCCGCCAGGAACCCCTCTTCGCTCACGAACCCCAGGCGGCTGTGGCGCTCGAATTCCTTGATGGCTCCTTCCTTATAGGCCGCCTGGGCCACGGGGCTGGACGGATCGGGGGTGATGATGTAGCCTCGCTTTTGGAGCTCGAGGGCCCGTTCCAGGCTGTGGACCTTGATCTCTCCCCCGATGCACTTGGCGCCCTGACCCCATTTGAGCTCGATGGTTTGGAGGCCGTGCTTGTCCACCACGTACTCGGCAACGCCCAACCGGGTATCCTCGACGTTCATCTGGACCAGGAGCTCTCCATATCCTCGATGGTAGCGCTTGTAGATCTCGATGCGGCGATCCATCTCCGGGGACTTGGTAATCTTGTGGTCGGCATTGAGCTCGAGGCCGGGATCGATGCCGCACACATTCTCGCCGCACACCAGGGTGACGCCGCTGATGGCCGCCCCTACGGCGAAGTGTTCCCAATTCTTGCGGGCAATCTCCGTGGAACCCAGGGCACCGGTGAAAACCGGCATGCGCATCTTGACTTTGATGTCCCAGCCGTACTCCGTTTCCGTGCTCACCGCCGGAAAGACCGCCGTATCCGAGTTGGCCTCGAGTCCGCCGGGAAGACCGGCGCCGCCCAGGGCGTACCCCTGGATGTTGAGGTGGGAATAGTCCACGGGGTAGTTCTTGTCGGCGCCGGCGGTGATCTGCCCGAAGGGACCCGGGTAGATCACTTCGCGGCCGCGAAACGTGGCTCGGAAGACCTCGCAATTCCCCCGGCATCCGTCGATGCAGCGGGAGCAGAGACCGCTCATGGGGACCACGCTTTTCGAACGGTTGAAGGTCAAGGTTGCGTCATTGGAATTGGGGGTGCTCAAATTCATGGTTTGTTTCTCCCTCTCGTTCTGATCGTTGGCTTTTGGAGAATAAAAAAATCCACACCCCCTCGACGGGGGGATGCGGACTGCTTCGTCCGAAGTTTCGGCCACTCCGTCGTAGCCTGCAAAATAGACGAGCCCGGAAATGCAAAAAGGCGTCTTTCCCCTCGGGGGGAACGGACGCCTTTGTCCTGCTCGACCGCGCTAATCCCGCACTCCGTTGTGCGAGGCTGCCGCGCTTTCATACCCTCTAACAAATTCACGGTAGCTTTAGCGTTACTTATAGAGTTTGTCAAGGAGATTGTTTGGGCAGGGGGTGGGAGTCCGGGAGCCGAAGCACGTGCGTGCCGGGTTGAGCGTTTCCGAACGCGGCAGCCCGTCGTGCCCGCAAAGGGGCATCCGGCAGGTACGGAAGCTCTTTCCGGACTCCCGCTTGCGCGGGAGGGACGAAACGGGATTCGCAACAGCCGAATCGATCAATCCGGATGCGACTCGTCTTCGAGGTTCAAACCAGCGAGGGGCAGAAGGCCCCCAGGGCTTTCCGCAGGGTCTTTCGCATGCGAAGCAGGTCCTGCCAGTTCTCGAGGGATTCTTCTGCGTCTTTGACGGGCCACAATCCCAGGGCTCTCATTTCGTGCAACTGCCGGGGGGAAATCTTCGAACCGGCTGCATTGCCGTAAAGACGCAGGCGGTGTTCAAGGGCCCTCAGGGCCTTGAAGGCGACCATCACCTCCCGACACTCGGACTCACCCGATCCGATGCTCGTCAGCACGCTTTTCAAGCAGGACCGCACGGACCCGCCCGCGGGGAAAACCTTCTCATGGCCCCGGGCCAGGTGCAGGCCCTGCACCAGGAATTCCACGTCGGCCAATCCTCCGTTTCCCAGCTTCAAATCCAGGAGATCCGGGTGCTCCCCGGCCCTTTCCTCCTGCATCCGCTGTCTCAGGTGGCAAAGGCGGGCCCAGACCCGGGACTCATCCCGCTTCCCGTAACAAATCCGGGAGGCCGTCCCCTCGATGTCGCGCCCCACGGACGGGTTCCCGGCAATGGTTCGAAGTCGAAGGAGGGCCTGGATTTCCCACAGGTCCGCGTCCCGGGAATAATACTCGATCCAGGACCTTTCGGTGACGATGAGGGGCCCGTAGTTTCCCGTGGGCCTCAGGCGAACGTCCACGGCGTAGCCGGGTCCTTCCTGGAGGGGAGTGCTCAGCATGCGCATGAACCGTTGCACCAGTCGAAGAACGGTTCCGGGAATTTCATCGTCCGATTCGCCGGGGGCGGGACGATACACAAACACCAGGTCCAGGTCCGAAAGGTAGCTCATTTCCCGGCTGCCCAGTTTCCCGAGTCCCAGGACGGCCAGGGGAAGGTCTCGGGGCAGGCCCAGGTTGCGGCAGACCCCGCCGTAGGTATGGCGTACCACAAAATCCGCCAGGCCGCTGAGCTCCAATTCCAGTTCGAGGTCGCTCAAACGCCCGGCCAGGTCTTCCCGGGCAATCTGGACCGTTCGTTCGTTCTTCAGCCGCCGGATCCATTCCATTTCTTGTTCGTAGTCCAGGCCTCGATCCAGGACTCGGGCGGCGTTGCGTTCCCAGACGGGGCCCGGGGGAAAGGCCCCGTGGGTGGTGGCCATCCCCTCCACCAGGCTGGGGTTGTGCGCCAGCAATTCCCCCAGCAGCTCCGAGCGACCCAGGCCCGAGAAGAACTCCTCCATCCAGGGAGCGAAGGCATGGAAGACTTTTGTCAACCCCGGTCTTCTGCGAACATGGGCCAGGTAGCGCTCGATGCGCAGAAGGGTCTTTTCCCGGACTTCGGTTTCCCGGAGGGCGCCGTACGGGCGCAGGAAGCGAACCAGGGCGTTGCGCAGGTCCGCGGGGAAGTCCCGGAGGTGAGCCTCGAGGCGGTCTCGTGCCTCCCGGGGATAGGCTGCCGGGAAATCACGGCTCCCCTCCCCGCCGTCCGTGATCGACTCCCGGGGGTGGGGATCCCGGGAACGGAAAAGGTCCAGGAAGTGCTCATGGACCCTGCGACAATGCTCCTGCAACCGATCGAACAAATCCCGGACGTTTTCTCCGATCCCGGCCGCTCGGCAGATGCGCAGCAGGGATTCGGGCGACCGGGGGATCCTGGAAGAATGCCGGTTCTGGTCCAGCTGGATGAAATGCTCGATTCGTCGCAGAAAGGAGTAGGACTGGGCCAGGGATTCCGCCACGGAATCCGAGAGAAGGCCAAGGTCGCGCAAGGCTTGCAGGGAGCGCAAAGAGTTGGGCTCTTCCAGTTCCGGGTGCCTGCCTCCGTAGATGAGCTGCAGGGACTGAACCAGGAATTCCACCTCCCGGATTCCCCCGACTCCCAGCTTCACATCGAAGTTTTCCCAGTCGGACCGGGGACGGGGGGCTTCGGAAAGAATGCGATCCCGCATGGCCCGGATCTCGTCGAGGGCTTGAAAGTCCAGGAAGCGGCGGAAAACGAAGGGGCGCACTTCTTGGAGGAAGGCGGTTCCCAGGGAACGGTTTCCCGCCACGGGCCGGGCCTTGAGCAGCATCTGGCGCTCCCACGGTCGGCCGTGCTGGAGGTAGTGGTCGGCGGCGCCGGAAAGGGAGGGGACCAGGGGACCGTCCTTTCCCCCGGGCCTCAGCCGGAGGTCCGTTTCGAAGACCCTGTCCCCGTCCACGTGGTCGGAGAGGAGCTTTCCCAGCCACTGGAAAAGACGCTGAACGAGAACCGGGATGGAGTCCGGAAGGGCTTCTTCCATCCCCTCGTGGGAATAAAGGTAAAGAAGGTCCACGTCCGAAACATAATTGAGCTCGTGGCCTCCCAGCTTTCCCAATCCCAGGACCACCAGTCCCAGGCGGCCTCGCCAGGTCGCCCATGCCCGGCTTTCTTCCTTGTCCGCCCACCATTGGGGAGACTGGTCCAGGACGTCCAGGCCCACCTGGAGGCAAACCGTCGCCAGGTCGCTCAACTGCCCCGTCGTCTCGGCCAGGTTCGCCATTCCCAGGAGGTCCCTGGCCCCGATGCGCAGGAAATGGCGCTGCTTGAACTCCCGGAAGGTTCGCAGGAGCCCCTCGAAGGACGGGGCGGACCGAGCGGTTCGCTCGAGGTCCTGGAAAAGGTCGGTGAGCCCGTAGCGGCGGTGGAGGTTGCCCGGGGAGGAGAGCCATTGGCGGAGCTCGGGACGGGCGCGCAGGAGGGTGCCCAGGTACTGGGAACAGAGGGGAATGCGGGAGAGATCCGGCACTGGTTTTCCTTGCGGTGGAGGCGCCCGCATCTTGAAAACGGAACCGCCGTTGAATAATGGCGGGGGTTGTACTATACCCGTTGGGGATTGGAAATTTCGTTTTCGTAGGAGCGGCATTTTGCCGCGAAATTGCATGGTCGCGGCAAGATGCCGTTCCTACAGCAAAGAGGAAAAGCGCCGGAACGTAACTTACAAACCCAAACGAGTATAACATCCGCCCGCGAACTCTTGCGGGGTCGGCCGCAGGTGGGGGGAACGTTTCCCCCGCCGGCGGAACGTTAGCACAGGGCACGGGAGCATGACTACCGGCAAATCGCCCGGAGGCTGCGGATCGTTTCCGGGCGAAGCACAGGCACCGGATTCAACAGAAGGCGACGCAGATGAAGGTTGTGGGCATCATCCCGGCCCGGTATGCCTCCACCCGGTTTCCGGGAAAGCCCCTGGCGGATATCGGGGGCAAACCCATGGTCCGGCATGTTTGGGAACGAGCGGCCTCGAGCGGTTCCCTGGACCGGGTGTGGGTGGCCACGGACGACCGTCGAATCCTCGAGACCGTTCGGGACTTCGGCGGAAACGCCCTGCTTACCGGCGACCATGCCAGCGGGACCGACCGGCTGGCGGAGGCGGCCCGTATTCTGGGGCTCGAGGCCGAGGACGTGGTGGTGAACATCCAGGGAGACGAGCCCCTGGTGCGGGCGGAAATGTTGGATCGGCTCGTGGCGGGCCTTGAAGAGGATCCGGCCTTCCCCATGGCGACCCTGGCCCACCAGACCGACGATGAGAGGGAATACCGGGACCCCAACGTGGTGAAGGTGGTCGTGGATCAGCTGGGAAAAGCCCTGTATTTTTCCCGCTCTCCCGTTCCCTTTCGCCGGGACGAACCCGCCGGGTCTCCCGTCTTCCTGAAACACCTGGGTTTCTATGCCTACCGGCAATCCTTCCTCCAGACCTTCACTCGACTCCACCCGGGAAAGCTCGAACGCCTGGAGAAGCTGGAGCAGCTCCGGGCCATGGAACACGGGTACCTCATCCGGGTCATCCCGTCCCCCTGGGATACGCGGGGCATCGACACCCCCGAGGACCTGGAAAGACTCCTCGAGGAGCTTTCCGGGAACGCGTCGTCTGCATCGGGGGAGCGCCCGGGTGAACGGCGCGACGAAATGAGTTGATGTTCAGGGATTTCCCGTTACAATTCCCGGGCCTGCGGACGGCCGGGGAAGGCTCAGGGCACGGTTTCTGCAACTCTCCTGCGGTTCGTGGAAATCCCAATCCCCGCGGATCGGACGGGTTGGCTTTGTAAGGAATCCACCACAAGACACGAAGATCGGTCAAACCCCGGTCGGCTTCGAACCTTGCGGAGTCAAGGGACGGGGTTTTGTGCACTCATCCTTATTTCTGCATCGAGGAACGGGTATGACGGTTCCATGGAAACGAACCAGGGCGGTCGTGGTCCTGGAAGACGGCACGGTCTTCCGGGGATTTGCCTTTGCAGGGGCCGGGCGGGCCCTGGGGGAAGTGGTGTTCAACACGGGCATGACGGGGTACCAGGAGGTGCTGACCGACCCTTCCTACAAAGGGCAAATCGTCGCCATGACCTATCCCCTCACGGGCACCTACGGCATCAACGCCGCGGACATGGAATCGGAGGCCGTCCAGGTGGAAGGGTTCGTGGTCAAGGAATACCAGGAATTTGCCAGCAACTGGAGAAGCGAGAAGACCCTTGCGCGGTTTCTCGAGGAACACGGAAAGATCGGCATCGAGGGGATCGACACCCGTGCTTTGACCCGCCACATTCGGCAGGCGGGGGCCATGCGCGGGATCCTCTCCACGGACTCGGACGACGTTCCCGAGCTCCTCGATCAGGTGAGGGCCTTTCCGGGGCTCCACGGGGTCGACCTGGTTCGGCTGGTGACCTGCCGCACTCCCTATCTTTGGATTCGCGGGGAAAAGATCGAGCGGCCGTCCCGGGAGTGGTGGCCCGGGCATCCGGGACATCGCGTAGCCGCCCTGGATTGCGGGATCAAGTTCAACATTCTTCGGAAACTCGAGGAAGCGGGATGCCAGGTCATGGTGTTTCCCGCAGACACCCCGGCGGAAACCATGCTCTCCGTCAAGCCTGACGCCGTCTTCTTGTCCAACGGCCCGGGAGACCCCGCGGTCCTCGAGTACGTCATCCGCACCGTTCGGGGATTGCTGGGGCAAAGGCCCGTTTTCGGCATCTGCCTGGGACACCAGCTCATGGGCCTGGCCCTGGGGGGCCAAACCTTCAAATTGAAGTTCGGTCATCGCGGGGCCAACCAGCCCGTGAAGGATTTGAGCACCGGAAAGGTCGAGATCACCTCCCAAAATCATGGGTACTGCGTGGATTTGAGCTCCATGAGGGACCTTCCCGTTCGGCTGACCCACGTCAATCTCAACGACGGGACCCTCGAGGGAATGGAGCATCTCGAGGTCCCGGCTTTCAGCGTTCAGTACCATCCCGAGGCTTCCCCGGGTCCCCACGACGCCTCTTACCTGTTCCGCCGCTTCGTGGCCATGATGGAAAGAAACGGTGCAGAGACCTCCTCGGGGCTCGCCGAAAGGAACTGCGTTCATGCCTAAGCGAACGGACATCGGGAAGATTCTCATCATCGGCTCGGGCCCCATCGTCATCAGCCAGGCCTGCGAATTCGACTACTCGGGGACCCAGGCCTGCAAGGCCCTGCGGGAAGAAGGCTACGAGATCGTCCTGGTCAACAGCAATCCCGCAACCATCATGACCGACCCCGAGACGGCGCACCGCACCTACATCGAACCCGTCACTCCCGAGGCGGTGGCCAAGATCATCGAAAGGGAGCGACCCGACGCCCTGCTTCCCACTTTGGGCGGGCAGACGGCCCTGAACGTGGCGGTGCGAACGGCCGAAATGGGGGTCCTGGACCGCTATGGGGTCGAAATGATCGGCGCCCGGGTGGACGTGATCCGGAAGGCCGAAGACCGGGAACTCTTTCGGGACGCCATGAAAAAGATCGGCCTCCGGGTTCCCGCCAGCGGCATTGCCCGAACCATGGCGGAGGTGGAGGCCGTGGCCCGGGAGATCGGGTTTCCCATCATCGTTCGTCCTTCGTTCACCCTGGGAGGCACGGGAGGAGGAGTCGCCTACAACCGGGAGGAACTGCTGGAGCTGGCCCAGGGGGGCCTCGATGCCAGCTTCATCCACACGGTGATGCTCGAACAGTCGGTGCTGGGGTGGAAGGAATTCGAGCTCGAAGTGATGCGGGACCGGATGGACAACGTGGTCATCATCTGTTCCATCGAAAACCTGGATCCCATGGGGGTGCACACGGGAGACTCCATTACCGTGGCCCCGGCCCAGACCTTGACCGATCAGGAATACCAGCGGATGAGGGACGCATCCATCGCCGTTCTTCGGGAGATCGGGGTCGAAACGGGGGGATCCAACGTCCAGTTTGCCGTGAATCCCCAAGACGGGGAACTGGTGGTCATCGAAATGAATCCCCGGGTTTCCCGGTCTTCCGCGTTGGCGTCCAAGGCCACGGGGTTTCCCATCGCCAAGATTGCGGCCAAGCTGGCCGTGGGATATTCCCTGGACGAGCTCGCCAACGACATCACCCGGGAGACCCGGGCGTCCTTCGAGCCCACCATCGACTATTGCGTGGTGAAGGTTCCCCGGTTTACCTTCGAAAAGTTTCCGAAAACCGAAGACTTCCTCACCACTTCCATGAAATCCGTGGGAGAAACCATGGCCATCGGGCGGACCTTCAAGGAGGCCCTCCAAAAGGCCGTCCGCTCCCTGGAAATCGGTCGTTTCGGGTTCCCGGACCCGCCCTCCCGGCCCGACCCCGATTACGTCGAAGGGCTGAAGCAAGCGATGCGGCGCCCCAACTCCCAGCGGCTCTTCCAACTGGTGGAGGCCATGCGGCTGGGGGTGGAAATCCCCGAGATCTTCGAGCTCACGTTCATCGATCCGTGGTTTCTCCACCATATCCGGCAGATTGTCGACCTCGAGCAGGCCGTCCGGTCCTGGGATTCCCCGGCATCCCTCATGGAGGACGAGGATTTTCTCCGAGCGGCCAAGTCCTGGGGGTTTTCGGACGTGCGCCTTGGGCAACTTACCGGAAACACTGAGGAAACCGTTCGGCAGGAGCGAATCCGCAGGGGAATCCGGCCCGTCTACAAGCTGGTGGACACCTGTGCCGCCGAGTTCGAAGCCTACACCCCCTACTACTACTCGACCTACGAGACGGAAAACGAAGCCAGGCCGTCCTCGGGGCCCAAAGTGGTGATCCTGGGGGGAGGCCCCAACCGAATCGGCCAGGGGATCGAATTCGACTATTGCTGCGTTCACGCCTCCTTCGCCCTCAAGGAGGAAAACGTGGAATCCGTCATGGTGAATTCCAATCCCGAGACGGTTTCCACCGACTACGACACTTCGGACAAGCTCTACTTCGAACCCCTCACCCGGGAAGACGTGCTGCACATCATCGAGGAGGAAAACCCCCGGGGGCTCATCGTGCAGTTCGGCGGGCAGACGCCCCTGAACCTGGCGGTCCCTCTCGAGAAGGCGGGAGCCAGGATCCTGGGGACTTCCCCCGACGCCATCGACCTGGCCGAAGATCGCAAGCGGTTTCAGCAGATGCTCCGGAAGCTGGGTCTGCGCCAGCCCAAGAACGCCACCGCCTTTACGGTGGAGGAGGCCTTGGCGGCGGCCGGGGATATCGGGTACCCGGTGGTGGTCCGGCCGTCCTACGTCCTGGGAGGACGGGCCATGGAAATCGTCTACGACGATGCGTCCATGGAGCAGTTCATGCACACGGCGGTCCATGTTTCCCCCGGCCATCCCATTCTCCTGGACCAGTTCCTCGAGGATGCCGTCGAACTGGACGTGGATGCGATCAGCGACGGGGAGATCACCGTGGTGGGGGGGATCATGGAACACATCGAACAGGCGGGGATTCATTCGGGAGACAGCGCCTGCGTGTTGCCGCCCATCACCATCTCCCGGGAGATGCAGGAGGAAATCCGGAGGCAGACCCGGCTCATGGCCCGGGAACTGGGAGTGGTGGGGCTCATGAACGTGCAGTTTGCCATCCGGAACAACCGGATCTTCGTCCTCGAGGTGAACCCCCGGGCTTCCCGGACCGTGCCCTTCGTGAGCAAGGCCGTCGGGATTCCCCTGGCCAAGCTGGCCACCAAGGTTATGCTGGGTAAGTCGCTAAAAGAGCTGGGTTTTGTGAAAGAGATCGAACCGCGTCACCTCTCCGTGAAAGAGGCCGTTTTTCCCTTTTCCCGATTCCCCGACGTGGATATCCTGCTGGGACCGGAAATGAAGTCCACCGGGGAAGTCATGGGTATCGCTCCCAGTTTCGGCATGGCCTTCGCCAAGGCCCAATCCGCCGCGGGCTATGATCTTCCCCGGGAGGGGACCGTTTTCATCAGTGTGCGGGATGCCGACAAGCCCAAGGTACTTGACGTCGCGCGGGAATTCCGCCGGTTGGGCTTCCGGTTGACGGCCACGGGCGGCACGGCCCGTTTTCTCCGGGATCGGGGACTCGAAGTCAAGACGGTCTGCAAGCTCCGGGAAGGACGGCCTCACGTGGTGGACCGCATCAAAAACGGGGAGATCCAACTGGTGGTGAACACGAGCCGGGGCAAGAAGACTTCGTCGGACTCTTATGAAATTCGGCGCACAACCTTGCTCTACAACAGTCCCTACGCCACGACCATCGCCGGGGCCCGGGCCATGGCGGCGGCCGTCCAGGAACTGCAGCGGGGGGACTGGGATGTGAGGACGCTCCAGGAATATCACAGCGAAATCCGAAACCATGAATGAGCCTGCGTTTGCACCGGGACACGGATTCCCGGGCGGGCGTCGGACGGACCTTGCTGCCGGGAATCCCAGTCCCGGAAGGCTTTTGCCGGAAAGACCCGACTGATGACCAGTGATTTCCCAACCCGCATGACCCGGTGTTCCACCCTGGTTCCCGTAAGGTACCGACCCGGGAAACGGGAAGAATGCGGGATCTTCGGCGTGTTCGGTCACCCGGACGCGGCGAAGCTCACCTATTTTGGGCTCTATGCCCTCCAGCATCGGGGGCAGGAGAGTGCCGGGATTGCCGTATCCGACGGGTGCGAAATGTCCGAGCACAAGCACATGGGATTGGTTTCCGAGGGTTTTCGGGAAGAGACCCTCCGGGCCCTCAAGGGGGACCTGGCCGTCGGCCATGTGCGCTACTCGACCACCGGCTCCTCCCTTCTGGCCAACGCCCAGCCTTTCGTGGTGTCCCACGGGGGCGAGTACTACGCCGTAGCCCACAACGGGAACCTGGTGAACGCCGTGGAACTGCGGCGGGATCTCGAGAGCAGGGGGGCCATTTTCCGGTCCACCATGGACACGGAAGTGGTCATGCACCTGCTGGCGAGAAACCTCAGGCTGGGATTGGAAGAGGCCCTGGTGGAAACCTTGCGCCGGGTGCAGGGGGCCTACTCGCTGGTCCTGGCCACCAGGGACAAGCTCATGGGAATTCGGGACCCGAGAGGGTTTCGCCCCCTCTGCCTGGGCCGGCTGAACGGCAGCCATGTGCTGGCCTCGGAAACCTGCGCCCTGGACCTCATCGAGGCGACCTATGTGCGGGACGTGGAACCGGGCGAGGTCCTCATCATCGACAAGAACGGCATGAGCTCCCTGTACCCGTCTCCCGAGGTTCGGCCCGCC